>JAWWOJ010000247.1:0-10370 GCA_033851885.1 Frankiales bacterium
GACACGCATATAACTCGTGGAGCATGCTTCGTGGGTGCCCGCCGTCCTCGAGGTTCTCGCCGAGCCGCACCGCCGCCAGATCCTCGACGCCCTCCGGCAGGGCGAGCAGCCCGTCGGCGTGCTGGTCGACGTGCTCGGTGCCAGCCAGCCGGCCGTCTCGAAGCACCTGCGGGTGCTTCGCGAGGCCGGCCTGGTCGACGTACGGCCGGAGGGCCAGCGCCGGCTGTACCGGCTGCGACCGGAGCCCTTGCTCGAGCTCGACGCGTGGCTCGAGCCCTACCGCCAGATGTGGCGGACCAGCCTCGACAGGCTCGAGGAACACCTCACACCAGGAGAACCCGATGCGTGAAGCGACCCTGCTCTCGGCCGGCGACCGTCCCGTCCTGCGGTTCGAGCGGTTCCTGCCCCGCGCGGTCGAGGACGTCTGGCGCGCCGTCACCGACCCTGCCGAGCTGACAGCGTGGTTCCCGACGCGCATCGAGCTGGACCGGTGGGAGACCGGGGCGAGTCTCGTGCACCACTTCGACGACCCGACCTTCCCTGCCCTGCCCGGCGTCGTGGTGGCGTGCGACCCGCCGCGACGGCTGTCGTTCACCTGGGGGGACGACACGATCGGGTTCGAGCTGACGCCGACCGACGGCGGCACCATGTTCGTCCTCACCGAGGAGCTGGCGCGCACCCACGTGGCGCGCAATGCCGCCGGCTGGGAGGTCTGCCTCGACCGCCTCGTCGACGGGGTCGCCGAAGAGGGCTGGCAGTCACGGTTCGAGCGCTACACCGCGGTGTTCGAGCCTGAGCTCGGTCCGCAGGAGGGACCGCCCGAGAGCTCACCCAGCTGACGTACAACCGCTCGGGTGCGGGCCGGGCCAGCTCAGGTGTGCGGCTGTCCGACGGCGGCGATCGGCTTCTCCGCGGGGGACCCCGAGCCGTCGCGCTTGCCGTTGGCCGGCGGCAGCTCGAGCGGATCACCGTTGGCCGCGGCCGCCCATGGGTGTGCACCGGCCCAGCCGAGCACCAGCAGCGCCTCACCGGACAGCAGCCGCTGGCAGCGGACACCACCGGTGGCGCGGCCCTTGCGGGGGTACTCGCTCAGCGGCGTCACCTTCACCGATGAGGCGATGCCGACGCCCTTGCCACGACCCTCCGGCGGGAGCCCGCCCGCGGTCACGACGAGCGGCTCCTCGAAGAGCGTCTCGCCGCCGGCCAGCGGCACCGCGTTGAACCCGACGAGGAACGCCCCTGCGTCGAGCTTCATGCCGGCCATGCCGCCGGCGCTACGGCCCTGCGGGCGCACCGCCTCGGCCGGGAAGCGGAGCAGATCGCCTGAGCTGGCGAAGAAGACCAGCTCCTCCTCACCCGTCAGCAGCTCGACGGCGGCGATCACCTCGTCGCCCGCCTTGAGGCTGATGACGTCAACCGTGTCGGAGCGGACCGGCCACGCCTCGGGGGCGACCCGCTTCACCACCCCCTGCTTCGTGGCGATCGCGAGACCCGGCCCGTCCTCGCGGATGGTCGCGATGCCGACGACCCGCTCGTTGCGGTCGAGCGGCACGAACTCCGACGCAGAAGCCCCTCCGCGCAAGGAGATCGCCCCGGTCGTGACAGCCGGCACCTCGGGGATGTTGAGCACCTCGACCTTGACGAACTTGCCAGCGCTCGTCAGCACGCCGACGACACCGCGCGTCGTGGTGCGCGCGGTCGCGAGGATCGCGTCGTGCCGGTGCCGGCGCCCGCCGACCTGCTGCTCGCCCTCGTGGATCGGCGTGCGGGCCAGCAGCCCGGTGGTCGACATCAGCACGTCGCACGGTGCGTCGGCGACCTCGACGTCGCTGGCCTTGCGGGTCACCAAAGCCTTGAGGTCACCACCGACCAGAACGGTACGGCGGGGTGTGCCGTGCTCCTCGGCCACCTCCGCCAGTTCGTCGCCGATGAGGCGCGTGAGGACCTCGCGGTCGTTGAGGATCTCCAGGAGCGCCGCGATGGTCGCCTGCAGCTCGGCGAGCTCCTGCTCGAGCTTCTCGACCTCCAGCGCCACGAGCCGGCGCAGCTGCATGTCGAGCACGTAGCCGGCCTGCACGTCGGAGAAGCCGAAGCGGTCGATCAGGCTGGTGCGGGCCGTCGCCACGTCAGGGCTGCTGCGGATGATCCGCACGACCTCGTCGATGTTGGCCAGCGCGAGCAGCAGGCCCTCGACGAGGTGGGCGCGTTCCTCGGCCTTGCGCAGCCGGTACCTGCTTCGACGCGTGACCACGTCGCGCCGGTGGTCGAGGAAGACCTCGAGCAGCTTCTTCAGTCCCAGGGTCACCGGCTGCCCGTCGACCAGCGCGAGGTTGTTGATGCCGAAGGACTCCTCGAGCGGCGTCAGCCGGTAGAGCTCGCCGAGCACCGCCTGCGGGTTGAAGCCGGCCTTGATCTCGAAGACCAGCTGGGTGCCGAGCGCCCGGTCGGTGAGGTCCTTGACGTCCGCGATGCCCTGCAGCCGCTTGCCGTTGACGAGCTCCTTCACCTTGGCGATGACCCGCTCGGTGCCGACGCCGTAGGGCAGCTCCGTCACGGTGATGGCCGACTTGCCGCGGGGTAACGGGCCGACCTCCGCGGTCGCCCGCATCCGGACCACGCCGCGGCCGGTCTCGTAGGCCTGCCGCACCTCGTCCATGCCGAGCAGCTGGCCGCCGGTGGGGAGGTCCGGTCCGGGTACGTGCCGCATCAGTTCGTCGAGGTCGGCGTCGGGGTTCTCGAGCAGGTGCCGCGCCGCGTCGACGACCTCGACGAGGTTGTGCGGGATCATGTTCGTCGCCATGCCGACGGCGATGCCGGCCGTGCCGTTGACGAGCAGGTTGGGGAATGCGGCGGGCAGCACAGCGGGCTGCGTCTCGGAGCCGTCGTAGTTGGGCTCGAAGTCGACGGTCTCCTCATCGAGGCCCGTGACGAGGGCCATGGCGGCCTGCTCGAGCCGGCATTCCGTGTATCGCTGGGCAGCTGGCGAATCGTCGGGAGACCCGAAGTTCCCGTGGCCGTCGACCAAGGGCACGCGCATGGAGAACGGCTGCGCGAGTCGCACGAGAGCGTCGTAGATGGCGGTGTCGCCATGCGGGTGGAAGCGGCCCATCGTGTCTCCGACGACACGGGCCGACTTCACGTGGCCTCGGTCGGGACGCAGACCGGCGTCGTACATCGAGTACAGGATCCGGCGGTGCACCGGCTTGAGGCCGTCGCGCGCGTCGGGCAGCGCCCGGCTGTAGATGACGGAATAGGAGTACTCGAGGTAGGACGACTCGATCTCGTCGACGACGCTGGTGTCGATGATCGTGCCCTCGCCCTCGAAGGGCGGGATGTCAGTGCGGGACTGGCGCTTACGTGGCGGCACGGTGTGGCATTCCTCTGAAGCGGTTAGGCGTCGATCGCGGCGCGGTCGATCCGGCCGGCACTGTTGATGATGAACTCGCGGCGCGGAGCGACCTCATTGCCCATCAGGAGCTCGAGCGAGTGCTCGGCCAGCTCGATGTCGTCGAGCTTGATCCGGCGCAGGGTGCGACCGGCAGGATGCATGGTCGTCTCGGCCAGCTGGTCCGGATCCATCTCGCCGAGGCCCTTGTAGCGCTGGATCGGCTGCTTGACTCGTTTGCCGGAGTTCTCGAGCTTCTTGACCGTCTGGTGCAGCTGCTTCTCGGTGTAGGTGTAGATCGGCTCCTTCGAGCCCGACACCTCGATCCGGTGCAGCGGCGGCATGGCGGCGAACAGCCGCCCGGCCTCGATCACCGGTCGCATGTAGCGGGCGAACAGCGTGATGAGCAGGCACCTGATGTGCGCTCCGTCGACGTCAGCGTCGGCCATGAGCACGATCTTGTGGTAGCGCATTTGCTCCAGGTCGAAGGTCCTGCCGGTGCCCGCGCCGACGACCTGGATGATCGAGGCGCACTCGGCGTTGGCCAGCATCTCGCCGACGCCGGCCTTCTGGACGTTGAGGATCTTGCCGCGCAGCGGGAGCAGTGCCTGGAACTCGCTGTTGCGGGCGAGCTTGCCGGTGCCGAGAGCGGAGTCACCCTCGACCAGCCACAGCTCCGTCCTCGACACGTCGGTCGAGCGGCAGTCGGCGAGCTTCGCCGGCAGCGTCGACGTCTCGAGCGCGGTCTTGCGGCGGGCCGCGTCCTTCGAGGCCTTGGCCGCCTGCCGGGTCTGCGCGGCGGCCCGCACCTTGTCGAGGACGGTGCGGGCCTGCGCCTTGCGCTTGCGGTTGTCGAGCAGCTCGGTCTTGATGCCTCTGGCCACGACGTCGGCGACGATCCGTGAGACGCCGGGGGTTCCGAGCTCGTCCTTGGTCTGGCCGAGGTACTGCGGCTCCGGGACCTTGACGGTGACGACAGCGGTGAGGCCCTCCATCACGTCGTCGGTGATGACGTCGTCGTCTTTGACCTTGAGCACCTTCGTGCTGCGCAGCGCCTCGTTGAGCGCCTTGGTCATGGCGCGGTCGAAGCCCTTCTGGTGCGAGCCCCCGTGGCCGGTGCGGACGACGTTGCAGAAGCTCTGGACGACGGTGTCGTAGCCCGTGCCCCAGCGCAGCGCGACGTCGACCTCGCAGTGCCGCTCGACGGTCTGGGTGACCATGTGACCCTGGTCGTCGAGGACCGGCACGGTCTCCTTGTAGTTGCCCGAACCGAGGATCTGAAGGGTGTCGCTGACGGCGCCGTCCTGAGCGAGGTGGTCGACGAAGTCCTTCACGCCGCCGTCGAAGCGGAACGTCTCCTCCTCGTGGCCCGCGCCACGGATCGTCAGCGACAGGCCGGGGACGAGGAACGCTGTCTGGCGAAGACGGTCGCGGATGGCCGTGACGTCGGCGGCCGAGCCCTTGGAGAACAGCACGCTGTCGGCCCACCAGCGGATCGACGTACCGGTCTGCTTGACGGGTGCCCTGCCCGCGACGCTGATCCCGTCACGGGGGGTGAAGCGCGACTGGGGGTCGTCGCCGGCGAAGACGCCAGGAACGCCACGCTGGAAGCTCATCTGGTGGATCCGGCCGGACAGCCGGACGGTGACGTCCATCCGCGCGGACAGCGCGTTGACGACCGAGGCGCCGACTCCGTGCAGACCGCCGGAGGTCTTGTAGCCCTCGCCGCCGAACTTGCCGCCGGCGTGCAGCTTGGTCAAGACCAGCTCGACGCCGGTGAGTCCGGTCTTGGGGTTGATGTCGACGGGGATGCCGCGGCCGTCGTCGTGCACCTCGAGCGAGCCGTCGTCGTGCAGGACGACCTCGACGCGGTGGCAGTAGCCCGCCAGGGCCTCGTCGACGGCATTGTCGATGATCTCGAAGGCCAGGTGCGTGAGGCCCTTGGAGTCGGTGCTGCCGATGTACATGCCAGGCCGCTTGCGGACCGCCTCGAGCCCCTCGAGGTGCTGGAGGTCCTTCGCGCTGTAGGAACCCCCGATCGGCCTCGGCGAGGCGGCTCCGTCATGGGCGCTGCTGGTCACACTTCTCCTTGCTGGTGGGTGTCTCATCATCCCATGCACGACCCTAGGGATGTCGTGCGACACGACTCCTGTGGAGGTCCATGGGGGGCCGATGGGCGGTCGATGGGCATAGTGGGGCGGTGGGCGATCTCAGGGCTCTGCCGAAGGCCCACCTGCACCTGCACCTGACGGGTGGGATGCGCCCGGCGACGCTCGTCGAGCTGGCGGCGGAACAGGGCCGGAAGCTGCCGGCCGGGCTGCTCGACCCGGCGTCGGTCGACCTCGACGCGACCCAGCTCCGGGGCTGGCAGAAGTTCCAGCGGTTGTACGACGCGGCGCGCACCGTCCTGATCGGCCCGGCGGAGGTGCGGCGGGTCGTCCGGGAGATCGTCGAGGACCAGGCGGCGGCGGGCGTCGGCTGGCTGGAGCTGCAGGTCGACCCGTCGTCCTACGCGGTCCGGCTCGGCGGGCTGCACGCCACCGTCGAGATCGTCCTGGACGCGCTGCGCAACGACCTCGGCGTCGGCACCGGGCTGGTCCTCGCCGGCAACCGCACCCGGCACCCGTCGGAGACGGAGACTCTCGCCCGGCTCGCCCGCCGGTTCGCCGGCGTGGTCGGCCTGGGGCTGTCCAACGACGAGACCCGCGGTGACACCCGCGACTTCGAGAAGGCCTTCCGGCTGGCCCGCGACGCCGGGCTGATCGCCGTCCCCCACGCGGGGGAGCTCCGCGGTGCGGGCAGTGTCTCGCTGGCCGTGGAGCGGCTCGGTGCCCAGCGGCTGGGTCACGGCGTCCGCGCGGTCGAGGACCCTGCGCTGCTCGAGCTGCTGGCCGACCTGGAGGTGTGCTGCGAGGTCAACCCGGTGTCCAACGTGGCGCTGCACGTGCACAAGACCGTCGAGGACAACCCGTGGCGGGCGCTCCGGGCCGCCGGTGTCCCGGTGGCCATCGGTGCCGACGACCCGCTGCTGTTCCGCGCCGACCTGCTCGCCAACTATGCCGTGCTCGGCGCCTCCCACGACGAACTGGCGGACCTGGCGCGTTGCAGCATCACCTCGTCGACGGCCCCTCCCGCCGTACAGGCCGCACTGCTCGCCGGTGTCGAGAGCTGGCGCGCGAACCCTGCTTGATCACGGGGGGACGTCGGAGACTGCCGGCGCGACACGCCTGGGGCTTCTGGGACAGGCGTGACGCTTCGTGGCAGGATGATCACCGAAGCTCGAGGCCGCTGGGGAAGGCGACCCTCGGGAGGAAGCGTGACCACGCCGATGACGCTGTCGTACGGCGCGACAGGAGTGCTGTACGTGCACTCCTGTCCTCCTGCGCTGTGCCCGCATGTCGAGTGGGCGATCGCGAGCGAGCTCGGCACCCGCGTGTCCCTGACGTGGACCGAACAGCCGGCCGCGCCCGGGGCGCTGCGCGCCGAGTCCAGCTGGCGCGGTCGACCCGGTACGGCGGGACGGCTGGCCGCGGTCCTCAAGAGCTGGAAGCTGCTGCGGTACGAGGTGACCGAGCACGCCTCCGTCGGCGTCGACGGCGAGCGGTACAGCGTCACCCCTGAGCTGGGCGTGTACCGGACGATGATCGGCGCGAACGGCGACATCGTGGTCGGGGAGGACCGGCTGCGGTCGCTGCTCGCGCAGGCGCAGGGCCCCCAGCTCGCACACGGCATCGACGCCCTGCTGGGGTCCGCGTGGGACGACGAGCTGGAGCCCTACCGCGAAGCGGGCGAGGGCGCTCCGGTGACGTTCCTGCACCAGGTGGTCTAGCAGAGCCGGTTCGCCAGGCGTGGATGGTCGGCTACGAGGGCAGAGCACCTGCGTGCTGACACGCCTGGGAGCCCTCGACCGTCGTGCCTTCCGGGCTGCGCACCGGCTGGACAGCGCCACGCTCGACAAGGTGCTGCCGCCGCTCACGTCGAGCGCGGACCGCGGCGGGCTGTGGCTGGCGGTCGCCGCCGGGCTGGCCCTCACCGGTCGCCGCCGGGCTGCCGTGCGCGGCCTCGCGTCGCTGGGCGTGGCCAGCACGGTGGCCAACGGCCCGGTCAAGCTGGCCGCCCGACGGTCGCGTCCAGGTCTGGAGGGCGTCCCGCTGCTGCGCCAGCTCACGCTGCAGCCGCAGACGAGCAGCTTCCCCAGTGGGCACAGCGCCTCGGCCGCCGCCTTCGCGGTCGGGGTCGCCCTCGAGGACCCTGCGCTGGCGGTGCCGGTGGGCGCCCTCGCTGCCGGCGTGGCATGGGGCCGGGTGCACACCGGCGTGCACTACCCGGGAGACGTAGCGGCGGGGCTGGCCTTGGGGGCGGCCTCGGCGCTCGCGGTGAAGCGGGTCTGGCCCCGCCGGCCCGCCCGCCCGACGGCAGGGCAGGTCGCGGTGGACGCGCCTGCCCTGCCGGACGGAGCGGGGCTGGTGCTCGTCGCGAACGAAGGTGGCGGCTCAGCGGACCTCATCGATGCCGTGGAGAAGGCGATGTCCGAGCTGCTGCCACGGGCCGAGCTGGTCCGGGCGTCCGACCAGCTCGAGGACGCGCTGCGGTCCGCGGCGTCCCGCGCGACGGTGCTCGGCGTGATGGGCGGCGACGGCACCGTGAGCTGTGCTGCAGGCGTCGCGCTCGAACACGGGCTGCCGCTGGCCGTGGTCCCGGGTGGCACGCTCAACCACTTCGCGGGCGAGCTCGGGCTGGAGTCCTTCGACGACGTCGCCAGGGCGGTCAAGAAAGGCTCCGCCGTGCGCATCTCGGTGGGGAGCGCGGCGCCCGACGGCGACGGGCTGTGGTTCCTCAACACCTTCGCCCTGGGCGTCTATCCGGACCTGGTGCGGGAGCGCGAGCGGCACGAGGGCCGACTCGGCAAGTGGCCGGCGATGGCGCTCGCGACGGCGCGGGTCATGCGCAAGGCGCAGGCCGTGAGGGTCTGCGTCGACGGCGAGGACCGCCTGCTCTGGACGCTGTTCGCCGGCAACGGGCGCTACCACCCGAGCGGCTTCGCACCCAGCTGGCGCGAGCGGATGGATGACGGGTGCGTCGACATCCGGCTGGTCGACGCGGCCAGCCCCTGGTCGCGGACGCGGATGACCCTGGCACTGCTCACCGGCCGCCTCGGCCGGTCCCGGGTCTATGAGGAACGCGTCGTCGGCCGGCTGCAGGTGACCTCCAACGAGGGCGACCTGCGGATCGCCCGGGACGGCGAGGTCTCAACGGGCCCGTCCGCCGTGCACCTGCGAGCCGCTCGCCTGCCGCTGGTCGTCTACCGCCCGTGACCCGCGCCCAACGAGGCGCGCTGACCGCCGCCCTGCTCGTGGTGCTCGGGCTGCTGCTGCCGCTGACGATCCTGGTACGCGACCACTGGGCCCCGCTGCGCGACCTGGACAACGAGACCACGCGCTCGCTGGCGCTCCGCCACGGGCTCGGCCGCGACCTCGTGCTCGGGCTGACGCAGCTCGGGGCGCCCCTCGTCCTCGAGGTCGCTGCCGTCGTCATCGCGGTCGCCCTGCGCGCCCGGCGGCGGCTGGCTGGCTACGTCCTCGTCACCGTGTTCGGTGCCGAGCTCATCTCCTCGGTGCTCAAGAGCACCATCGGACGGCTGCGCCCCTGCATCGACCTCGCCTCGTGCCCCAACACCTCGTCGTACCCGAGCGGTCACGCGACCGGAGCCGCTGCCTTCTGGGGGGCGCTGGCGGTGCTCCTGCTGCCACGGCTCGGCCGGCCGGCCTGGCTGCTGCTCGGCGTACCGGTCGTGGTGGCACTGACGCGGGTGCTGCTCGGGGTCCACTACCCCTCGGACGTGATCGCCGGGCTGCTCGTGGGAGGGTGCTGGGCGGCAGCGTGGACGGTGGTGCTCAAGGAGGCGACATGAGGGATCCCGCCGAGGATCTCCGGGCGATCGCCTTCGCCCTCGAACGGGCCATGGAGCCGACGTACCGGGTGCAGGCATTCCGGAAGGCCGCCAAGCTCGTCGACTCCCTCGACCGCTCCACCCTCGAGGAGCGGGCCACCGCGGGAACGCTGGAGGACCTCCCCGGAATCGGCAAGGTCACGGCTCTCGTCATCGGCGAGTCGATGCGCGGTGAGGAACCGAACTACCTGCGACGCGTCAACGACCTCGAGGGCGTGCCTGTGGCCGAGGGTGCCCGCGCTCTGCGCACTGCCCTCAAGGGTGACTGCCACGTCCACTCCGACTGGTCCGACGGCGGATCGCCGATCGACGAGATGGCCCGCGCCGCACGGGATCTCGGCCACGAGTACATCGTGCTGACCGACCACTCGCCGCGCCTCAAGGTCGCTCGCGGGCTGTCGGCCGAGCGGCTGCGCGAGCAGCTCGAGGTGGTCGCGGCGCTCAACGAGTCGATGGCACCGTTCCGGATCCTCACCGGTATCGAGTGCGACATCAACGAGGACGGCACCCTCGACCAGGAACCCGCGCTGCTGGCGCAGCTCGACCTCGTGGTCGGCTCCGTGCACTCGAAGCTGCGGATGCCGTCGGAGGAGATGACGCCACGGATGGTCGCGGCCATCAGCAACCCGCACCTGGACGTGCTCGGGCACTGCACCGGCCGGATGGTGAAGGGCCCCCGCGGCCGCCCGGAATCGGAGTTCGACGCGGACATCGTGTTCGCCGCGTGCGCGCGCTTCGACGTGGCCGTCGAAGTAAACAGCCGACCCGAGCGGCTCGACCCGCCGAAGCGGCTGCTGAGGCTGGCACTCGAGGCCGGCTGCAAGGTCGCGATCGACACCGATGCGCACGCGCCCGGTCAGCTCGACTGGCAGCTCGCGGGATGCGAGCGGGCCCACCTCACGGGCGTCACGCCGGACCGGGTCGTCAACACGCTGACGGCCGACGCCCTGCTCGCCTGGACCCGCTCGCGATGAATGGATACTGCACCTCGCTTTTCGGCCCGAAAACCGAGGTGCTGTATCCATTCACGCGGGT
>JAWWOJ010000264.1:0-2621 GCA_033851885.1 Frankiales bacterium
GCGGTCCAGCAGGGCGTGCGTGAGAGCGGCGAGCGGCGCGAGTTCGACCGCACCCGGCTCGCCATGGTGCGCTCCTACGCCGAGACCGAAGGCTGCCGCCGCGACCACATCCTCAGCTACTTCGGCGAGGAGCACGCGGTGCCGTGCTGGAACTGCGACAACTGCGACGCCGGGCTCGTCCACCCTGACGATGCCGTGCGGCCCTTCCCGATCGGCGCCGCCGTCACCCACAAGAGCTGGGGACCGGGCGAAGTCCAGCGCTACGACCGCGACCGCGTCGTCGTCCTCTTCGAGGCGGTCGGCTACCGCACCCTGGCGCTCCGCCTGGTCGAAGAAGAGGGACTGCTGGAGGCGCGCTGAGCGAAGAGGGAGCCTTGATTTGTTCTATGTTGAAGTAGTGTCGCGTCCATCCTTCGCAGGCGCCTGACGATCTCGGTGATCTCCCTCCTCGCCTGCGGATCGCTGCCCGCATCATCGACCGGGAGCTGAGCTCGAGTGCGCCGAGCTGATTCGAGGAAGCCAAGGGGCGCTCGTCGAGCCGCGGCCGCGGCCGCGGTCGGCGCCGGCCTGGCACTGGCGTCGTTAGCGATCCCCGCCAGCGCGGCCGCCAAGCCGGCGACGAGCGGTGTCGCGAAGGTCGTCAAGGCGATCGACCGGATCGAGTCCAAGCCGATGTATCGGCAGGCGAACTGGGGCTACACCGTCGACGACCAGAAGACCGGCAAGGTGCTCGCGTCCCAGGCCGCCCATAAGATGTTCGACCCGGGGTCGACGATGAAGTCCTATTCGGTGTCCTCGGCGCTGCGGATGTACGGCCCGAAGTACCGCTTCCGCACCCCCGTCTATCGCCAGGGAACGATGTCCGGCGGGACGCTGAACGGCAACCTCGTGCTGGTCGGATCAGGTGACCTGACCTTCGGCCTGCGCAAGCAGGCCAACGGCACGCTCTACTACGAGAATCTCCCGGCTATCGACCAGAGCTACGCCGACGAGTTCCCGGGTGCGGGCGCGGTCGAGCCGCCCGGCAACCCGATGTCGGCACTCGATGAACTGGCCGCCGATGTCGGTGCCGCGGGGATCACCGCGATCAGCGGCAACGTCGTGATCGACGACCGGCTCTTCAGGTCCTTCGACGGCTTCCCCGACGGGCTGATGACGCCGATCTGGGTCAACGAGAACCTGATCGACCTCCTGCTCAGGCCGGGCGCCGTCGGCAAGCAGGCGACGATCGCGGTGCGACCGGTGACCTCGTCCTACGTCATCGACAACCAGGTCACGACGGTGGCGGCCGGCAAGGCGACGAATCTGGAAGTCAGCGAACCGACGCCGGGGAAGATCGAGGTGACCGGCCAGATCGCCGCCGGCAGCCCGCCGACCCTGAAGATCTGGGAGGTCGCCGATCCGGCGGCCTTCGCCCGCACGGCGTTCATCGAAGCGCTGTCACGCGCGGGCGTCACCGTGAACGCTCCGGTGACGGGGTCCAACCCGTCCGCCCTGCTGCCGCCGCGGGGCAGCTACCAGTCAGGCGATCTGGTCGGCCAACACGTCTCGGTGCCGCTGGCCCAGTACGCCAAGCTCATCCTCAAGGTCAGCTACAACCGCGGCGCGGACCTGATGGCCTGCCTGGCCGCGGTCAAACTCGGCAGCAGGAACTGCGAACGGGGGATGGCGGCCGAGGTCCAGACCGCCACCGGTCTCGGCGCGCGGCGCTCGGAAGTGATCCCCTTCGACGGCGCCGGTTCCGACGACCAGGGCCGCACGACGCCCACTGCGCTCGCCACCTTGCTGCGAGGCATCCCGCGCACCCCCTACGGCCCGGCGTTCGTCGACGCGCTGCCGATCCTCGGCCGGGACGGGACGCTCGCCAACGTCCTCAGCGACGCGCCGGTGGCCGGCCACGCGCAGATCAAGACCGGCAACCGGGTCGTCGGCAACGGGGCCGGGCAGACCAACGTGCTCGGCAACAGCCTGGCCGGCTACGTGGAGCCGAGCCACGGCCGCCAAATCGTGCTGACGATCTTCGTCGGCAATGTGCCGATCCCGAATTTCGAAGACTTCAACACCGTCGTGGCCGACCAGGCGGAAATGATCGAGGCCGTGTACCGCTACCTCTAGCGGCAGGCGGCCGGAGGTTGGTGGCGCCTGGGCGGAAGCGCCCTACGGCCCGGGGATTTCGACCCGGTGGCCGGGGCTGAGGTAGTCGGTCAGCTTGGCGAAGAGGCCGGTGGCGTAGCTGATCCCGTTGTTTGCGCTCTGCGGCAGCTGGGTGGTGGCGATGCCGAGCGAGAGGTCCTGTGCGGGCAGGTAGGCCGCGATCCCGGTGTAGCCGTCGATGAACGGGTTCTGGAACTGCCATCCGTTGGCGACGGTGATCCCGAGTCCGTAGTAGAGCTTGGAGTTGAAGGGGGGCAGGTACGGGGTGATCGGGGCGGTCCGCTCGCGGTTTGCCTTCTGGGAGATCAGGGCGCCGCTGGCCATCGCCCGGAAGCCGCGAACGGCGTCGCCCATCGTCGAGCTCACCACCGTCCCGGCCCCGATCGACCAGGACGGGCTCCAGAAGGTCGCGTCCTCGTAGACGCCGCGTTCGCCGGTGTAGGCGTGGAGGGCGGGGCCGGGGAAAG
>JAWWOJ010000283.1:0-4269 GCA_033851885.1 Frankiales bacterium
AGCCGTCGTCGACGATCGTCACGCTGCGGTCCAGGAGCTCGCTCAGGACGAGGGTCTCGCCGGCGCGCTGCTCGAAGCGGCGCATGTTGATCGAGCCGGTGGAGAGGATGACCGCATCGCTGTCGACGGAGGTCACACGACCCATCGGTACGAAGATGCGGCGCCGGCCCTGCACCTCGAGGACCATCCCCAGCACGCGCGGTGCCTCGCCGGCTGGCCGGAGCGCGACGACGACGTCGCGGGCCCGTCCGACCGGGTCGCCGTTCGGGTCGAAGACGGGCAGGCCGGCGAGGCGTGCCACGAAGACCCGGCCGCTGCTCACGCGACGAACGCTACCGCTGGGAAGGCCCCGAACCCGGGTACGGCACGATGCCGTGCATGCCCTCCACCACCGTCCTCGACCGCTTCTCGCTGACCGGCAAGGTGGCTCTCGTCACCGGTGCCTCCTCCGGCCTCGGGGTCGCCATCGCGCAGTGCCTCGCCGAGGCCGGCGCCGACCTCGTCCTCGGCGCCCGTCGCGTCGACAAGCTCGAGGAGACCAAGCGCCTCGTCGAGGCGACCGGCCGGCGGGCCCTGACCGTGCAGACCGACGTCGTGGACCCCGCGCAGTGCACGGCGATGGTCGCCGCGGCGGTCGAGGCCTTCGGCAAGGTGAACGTGCTCGTCAACAACGCCGGGATCGGGACCGCCGTGCCGGCTACGCGGGAGACGCCTGAGCAGTTCCGCAACGTCATCGACGTCAACCTCAACGGCCAGTACTGGATGGCTCAGGCCTTCGGGCGCGCCGTCACCGAGGGTGGCTCGATCATCAACATCTCCAGCGTCCTGGGCCTCCGCCCGGGCTCGATCCCGCAGGCCGCCTACTCGGCATCGAAGGCCGGGCTGCTCGGCCTCACCCGCGACCTCGCGGCGCAGTGGACGGGGCGCAAGGGCATCCGCGTCAACGCGATCTGCCCCGGCTACTTCCCCAGCGAGATGACGGACGACCTCGACCCGCGCGAGGGTGAGCTGGTCAAGCTCATCACGCCGGCCGGCCGCTACGGCGAGCCTTATGAGGTCGGGGACGCCTGCGTCTTCCTCGGCAGCGAGGCGTCGTCGTACATCACCGGCGTCTCGCTCTGCGTGGACGGCGGCATGGTGATGCCGTGAGCCTCGCCCTCGCGTACGAGGTGGTGGACGTCTTCACAGATCGTGCGTTCGCCGGCAACCCACTCGCTGTCGTGCTCGACGCCGACGACCTCGCTGCGGATCAGCTGCAGGCCGTGGCGCGGGAGTTCAACCTCAGCGAGACCGCGTTCCCCCTCAAGGCGCCGGCGGGGGCGACCTACGGCCTGCGCATCTTCACGCCGCTCGCCGAGCTGCCGTTCGCGGGTCACCCGTCGGTCGGGTCGGCCTGGCTGCTGCACCGGCTCGGCCGGATCGACGCCGGCCCCAACGTCCAGGCCTGCGGTGCCGGTCTGCTGCCCGTCGACGTCACCGCCGACGGCGCGACCCTGACGGGCGGCACCGCGTCGCTCAGCGAACCGCTCGACCCTTCGCCGCTGCTCGAGGCGCTCGGTCTCGGTGCTGACGACCTTGCCGGCCCGCCGCCGCGGTGGGCGGGGGTTGGTATCGACTGGGCGTTCCTCCTCGTACGACCAGAAGCGCTCGGGCAGGCCCAGGTCGACGTCTCGCGGGTAGCGGGGGTAGGCCGCACCGGGATCGCGCTGGTGAGCTGGGACGGGTCGGTCGCGCGCAGCCGCGTCTTCCCCGGCGGGGTCGGGGTGGTCGAGGACCCGGCCACCGGCTCGGCTGCGTTGGGGCTCGGGGTCTTCCTTGCCGCGTCGCTGGGCGACGGGGAGCACAGCTACGTCGTCGAACAGGGCATTGAGCTGGGGCGCCCTTCGGTCCTGCACAGCACCGTCACCGTCGTCGCCGGGGCGGCGACCCGCACGACGGTGAGTGGTCACGTCGCGCCCGTGGCACGTGGCGAGATCAGGGTGCCCACCCTGACATCATCGAGCCCATGACGGTGACGGCGCTCCCGCAGCAGGGCGTCGCGCGGCCACCGACCCGCGACCTCGGGCTGATGGTCATCGCCCTGCTCGCCGTGTCCACGAGCGGGCCACTCATCGCTGTCACTGCGGTGCCCGCGCTCGCCATCGCGTTCTGGCGCAACGCGATGAGTGCCGGTGTGCTGCTGCCGGTCGCGCTGGTCCGCAACCGGTCCGAGCTGCGCGGGCTGACGGGGCGCGAGCGCAGGCTCGCGCTGCTGGCCGGCCTGATGCTGGCGCTCCACTTCGCGACGTGGATCCCCGCGCTGTCCCACACCTCGGTCGCGAGCGCGACGGCCCTGGTCGCGACCCAGCCCGTGTGGTCGGCCCTCATCGGGACCGTGCGAGGCGAGCGGATCGGACGCCAGGTCTGGCTCGGCATCGCGGTGTCGCTGGCCGGCGCCCTGCTGCTCACCGGCGCCGACCTCCGGGTCTCGGGCGACGCGCTGCTCGGCGATGGTCTCGCCATCCTCGGCGGCATCTTCGCCGCCGCGTACATGACCGCCGGCAGCGAGGTGCGTCGTTCGGTGTCCACGACCAGCTACACCGCCGTCTGCTACTCGACGACGGCCTTGCTGCTCCTCGTGACGTGCCTCGTCGGTGGCCAGGGCCTGGCCGGCTACGACGGTCGCGACTGGCTCAAGCTGGTGGCTCTGACGGCCGGGGCGCAGCTGCTCGGGCACTCGCTGTTCAACGTCGTGCTGCGCACCACCAGCCCGACCGTCGTCAGCCTCTCCATCCTGTTCGAGATCCCCGGCGCCGCCGTCATCGCGGCGCTGTTCGTGAAGAACCAGCACGTCCCATGGCTGGCTGTCCCGTCCGCCGCGCTCCTGGTGGCCGGACTGGCGCTCGTCATCCGCGCCAACACCCGGACCACGACACCCAGCGTTCCCGTCGAGTAGGAGATCCCCTTGCGTGCCAGGCGTTCTGTGCTTGCCGTCCCCGGCAGCGACCCGCACAAGCTCGAGAAGGCCAAGGGGTTCAGCACCGATGCGGTGTTTCTCGACCTGGAGGACGCGGTAGCTCCTGCGGACAAGTCGCGGGCGCGCGGCAACGTCGTCGATGCGCTGACCTCCGGCGGCTGGGGCGACCGCGTTCTCACGGTCCGGGTGAACGACCTGTCGACGAAGCACACCTACCGCGACGTCATCGAGGTCGTCGAGGGCGCCGGGCGGCACGTCGACGCGATCGTGCTGCCCAAGGTGCAGGGGCCGGAGCAGGTCGTCTGGCTCGACCTGCTCCTGACGCAGATCGAGCAGACCATGGGCTACGAGGTCGGGAGGATCGAGATCGAGGCGCAGGTCGAGTCCGCTGCTGGTTTGGTGTGGGCCAGCGACATCGCCGGCGCCAGCGATCGCGTCGCCTCGCTCGTCTTCGGACCAGGCGACTTCGCCGCGGACCTCGGGCTCGCCTCCCCCTTCGTCGGGGCCGAGCCCTTCCCCGGCGCATTCGACTCGGTGCTGCTGGGCATCAGGGCAGCGGCGTCGGCCGCGGGCGTCATGGCCGTCGACGGCCCGTGGCAGCGGGTTGCGGACCTCGACGGGTTCCGCGCCCGGGCGACCCGCAGCGCGGCCCTGGGCTTCGACGGGACGTGGGTGCTGCACCCGTCGCAGGTGGCGGTCGCCCATGAGGCCTTCACCCCCACCCGCGAGGCCTTCGACCGGGCCCGTGAGGTCGTCGCCGCGGTCGCCGAGGGGCGCGGGGTCGCGATGCTGGGCGACGTGATGGTCGACGAGGCGAGCCGCAAGCTCGCCGCCCGGACCGTCGCTCGCGGCGAGGCGGCCGGTCTGGGTGATCAGGCTCACGCGCCCGAGGTGGCTACCGGTCAGTAGCCGGTGGGACACTCTTTCGAAACGCAGACGAGGGAGCACGTGCGATGGGACGCCTGGCCAACACCGAGGGCCTCACCGAGATCCAGACCGAGATCCTGTCGGCGGTCCGGACCTTCGTGGACAAGGAGATCATCCCCTACGCCACCGACCTCGAGCACAAGGACGAGTTCCCCGAGGCCATCGTCGAGGGCATGAAGGAAATGGGGCTGTTCGGCCTCATGATCCCGGAGGAGTACGGCGGGCTCGGCGAGTCGCTGCTCACCTACGCCCTCGTGGTGGAGGAGATCGCCCGCGGCTGGATGAGCGTGAGCGGTGTGATCAACACGCACTTCATCGTGGCGTACATGCTGCGCCAGCACGGCACCGACGAGCAGAAGTCGCGGCTGCTTCCGCTGATGGCCACC
>JAWWOJ010000303.1:0-10120 GCA_033851885.1 Frankiales bacterium
GTCGTCGCCGAGGTCGACGACGAGCAGATCGCGGAGGTCCTGGCCATCTGGACCGGCATCCCGGTCTTCAAGCTGACCGAGGAGGAGACCGCCCGCCTGCTGCGCATGGAGGACGAGCTCCACAAGCGCGTCATCGGCCAGGAGCAGGCCATCAGGGCTGTCTCGCAGGCGATCCGCCGTACTCGCGCCGGCCTCAAGGACCCGAAGCGTCCCGGTGGCTCGTTCATCTTCGCCGGCCCGTCCGGCGTCGGGAAGACCGAGCTCGCCAAGACGCTGGCGGAGTTCCTCTTCGGCGACGAGGACAGCCTCATCACGCTCGACATGAGCGAGTTCATGGAAAAGCACACGGTCAGCCGGCTGGTCGGCTCGCCTCCCGGTTACGTCGGCTACGACGAGGGTGGCCAGCTCACCGAAAAGGTGCGCCGCAAGCCGTTCTCCGTGGTCTTGTTCGACGAGGTCGAGAAGGCGCACCCGGACGTGTTCAACACGCTGCTGCAGATCCTCGAGGATGGTCGCCTGACCGACTCGCAGGGCCGCATCGTGGACTTCAAGAATACCGTCCTGATCATGACGTCCAATCTTGGCACCCGCGACATCGGCAAGGGCTTCAACCTCGGGTTCCAGAAGGACAACGACAAGATCGGTGCCTACGAGCGGATGAAGACCAAGGTGCAGGAGGAGCTCAAGCAGCACTTCCGGCCGGAATTCCTCAACCGCATCGACGACATCGTGGTGTTCCACCAGCTGTCCGAGGACGAGATCATCACCATCGTCGACCTCATGCTGGCCCGCGTCGACGCCCAGCTCCGCAACAAGGACATGGGCCTCGAGGTCACCCAGCCGGCCAAGCTGCTGCTCGCCAAGAAGGGCTACGACCCTGTGCTGGGTGCCCGGCCGCTGCGCCGCACGATCCAGCGCGAGATCGAGGACTCGCTGTCCGAGCAGATCCTGTTCGGCACCCTCAGCTCGGGCCAGATCGTCGTGGTCGACATCGAGGGCGAGGGCGACGAGGCCAAGTTCGTCTTCCGCGGCGAGGACAAGCCGGTCACCGTGCCGGACGCTCCTCCGGTCGACCTCGCCGGCTCCGTCGAAGGCAGCACGGCCGAAGAGGCCTAACCCCCTCCCCGGTGGATGTGAACAGATGGGCTGGTCCGAGGCCGTCGCGGCAGCCCATATGTTCACATCCACGCGGCGGGAGGGCGTAGCGTCCGACGGGTGACGAGTCCGGTCCAGGAGGGCGCTATCGGGGAGCTGTTCCATGCGACCCCGGACGCGGTGCTCGTGCTCGCGGGTGAGGAGCTGGTGGCGGCCAACGGGCCGGCCGAGAGGCTGCTCGGCAGCGCCCCCGAACGGGTGGACCTGACGCCGGTGCTGGCCACCCCGCACGGTGCGACGCTGCACCGGGTCGAGTGGGCGCCCTACGGCGTGCTCGACGTCATCCGCCGGCAGGTCGGCGGCTTCGACGTACTGATCCTGCGCGACGTCACCCGGTCGGTGCGCCAGGCCGACGGCTTGCGCCGCATCGCGGAGGTCAGCCGCAGCCTGATCGGCGAGGCCCCGTCGGTCGCGGAGATCGCGCAGGTCCTCGTGACCGAGGCCAAGCACCTGACGGGTGCGGCCTACAGCGCCCTGCTGCTGCTCAAGCCCGGCTCGCTCACCGACTCGAGCCACTTCGTCTACGACGCACCCCGGCACCTGTTCCCGGCGCACATGCCGCGGGTCGTCGGGCTGCTGGCCGTGCCCGTGCAGTCGCGGCAGGCGGCCCGGCTCGACGACATCCGGGGGCACCCGGCCGGCGTCGGCCTGCCCGGCGTCCACCCGCCGATCGGGCCCTTGGTCGCCGTACCCGTCCTGGCCGGGACCGAGGTGCTCGGTGAGCTGGCCGTCGCGAACCCACCGGGCGAGCGGATCTTCGACGACGTCGACGAGCAGCTGCTCGAGGACCTGGCCGCGCACGTGGCCGTGGCCGTGACCTGGGCGCGGCAGGGTGAGCGGCAGCGCGAGCAGGAGCTGCAGCGACAGGAGGTCGTGGACACCGCCCGGCACGACATCCGCACCCCGCTCGGTGCCGGCAAAGGGTACGCACAGCTGCTGGCCCGCAAGCTCGGGCAGATGTCGCCCGAGCAGGTCGCCACGGCGCTCGAGGGGCTGACGAGCGCGTTCGACCGCATCGAGTCGTTCAGCGAGCGGCTGCTCGTCGACGAGCGCCATCACCAACTCGGCGTCGAGCCCGTCTGGGGCGAGGTGGACGTCCGCGAGCTGCTGACCCAGCTGACTCGCGACGCCGAGGTGAGCACCGGCCGCGCCGCGATCGAGACCCGCGTCGCGTCCGGCACCCCCGGGATCCTCAGAGGCGACCCGGAGATGGTGCGCGAGGTGCTCGACAACCTCGTGGGCAACGCGCTGAAGCACGCGCCGCCAGACAGCCCCGTGGTTGTGAGTGCCCGGTCGGAGGGGGACCAGGTGCGCTTCGACGTGCGCGACCAGGGTCAGGGCATCCCGGAGGGCGAGCAGGCGGCCCTGTTCGAGCGGTGGAGCCGGACGGACAGCAGCCGGGCCAAGCAGCTGCCCGGCTACGGACTGGGCCTGTCGATCGTGAAGCGGCTGGTCACCGCACACGGCGGCAGCCTCGGCGTCAGCTCGCGGCTGGGCGAGGGCGCGACGTTCTGGGTGACGTTCCCGGTGGTCGCGTGACGTCTCGCGTGGTGCTCGTGGAGGACGACCCGACGGTGCGGAGCGTGATCGAGATCCTGCTGTCGACCGAGCCCGACCTGGAGCTGGTCGGCACCGCGGTGTCGGCCCCCGAGGGGATCCGGCTCGTGGCGGAGCTCTTGCCCGACGTGGTCCTGCTGGACAACCAGCTCGAAGGCGCCATGACGGGTGTCCAGGCGGCGCCGTCGATGAAGGCCGCTGCTCCGAGCGTGGTCGTGCTCCTGTGCACCGCCCTCGACTTCGCCAGCGTGGCGACGAAGGAGCCGGCCATCGACGGCTACCTGCGCAAGGACAACCTGGTCCACCTCGTCGACCACGTCCGGGGCTTGCTGGGTCAGCGCGGGAGCGCGTAGCGGCTGTCGGGCAGCGGGTCGACGAGGCCGTCGGCGACCAGGCCGTCGAGGGCACGCGCCCGCTGCACCGGCTCGTCCCAGACGCGGGCGAGGTCGTCGGCGTGCACCGGTTCGGCGGAGTCGCGGAGCACGGCGAGCAGCTGACCGCGGACCTGCCGGTCGGTGCCGGTATACCCCTGCGGCCGCCGCACCGGCTGGACCAGCTCGGGGTACCCCGCGGCGCGCCAGCTGCACCAGGCCGCGACCGGGCAGCTCGGGCACCGTGGTGCCCGAGCCGTGCAGACCAGCGCGCCCAGCTCCATGATCGCGATCGACAGGGTGGCCGCGTCCTCGTCGAGCACCGGCAGCAGTGCCTCGACGAGCGCCAGGTCCTTCTTGGTCACCACCGCATCGGCGACGCCCTCGACGAGCCGCGCGACGACCCGTCGCACGTTGGTGTCGACGACCGGATGCCGTTGCCGCAGCGCGAAGGTGGCGACGGCCCGCGCCGTGTAGTCCCCGACGCCCGGCAGTGAGAGCAGCTCATGGACGGTCGTCGGCAGCTCCCCGGCGTAGCTCTCGACGACGTCGACGCAGGCCGCGTGCAGCCGCAGTGCCCGCCGCGGGTAGCCGAGCCGCCCCCACTGCCGGACCGCCTCACCGCTCGGCGCGGCCGCGAGGGCGCGGGCGTCGGGCCAGCGGGCGATCCACCCCTGGTACGCCGGGACGACGCGCGCCACGGGGGTCTGCTGGAGCATCACCTCGCTGACCAGCACCTGGTAGGGGGTGGTGCCTGGCTCCCGCCACGGCAACTCGCGGGCGCTGGCGGCGTACCAGTCGAGGAGGGCCTCGTGGAAGGGCGCGGGAGTGGGCGCGGGAGTGGGCATGGCTCCCCGATCCAACCAGGCGACGCGGATAGGGTCCGGTCGTGGTCATGCACCCGGTGGGACCGCTGCCGGCCTCGACGTACTGGCGTCGCCGCGCCGTGCTGCTGGTGGTCCTGGTGGTCGTGCTGATCGTCCTGAAGTCGTGCGCGGGTGGCGGCGCGACGAACCAGACCCCACGCACCCACCCCAGCCCCACCGTGTCGGTGTCGGTGTCGGCATCGCCGCGTCCCTCCGCCACGACCAGCACGCCGCCGGTCGCCGGCGGGGTCTGCCCCGACTCGGCGCTGAAGCTGGTCGTCACGACAGACGCCACGACCTATTCGGTGGGCAGTTCGCCGCGGTTCACCCTGACCGTCACGAACACGTCGGCTGCCGCCTGCACCCGCGACCTCGGGTCGAAGGTGGTCGCGCTGGAGGTCGTGAGCGGCACCGCCCGCACCTGGAACAGCGACGACTGCAACCAGGGCCAGGTCAACGCGGTCGCCACCCTGGCGCCGGGCAAGGCCAGGCAGGTGGTCCAGCTGACCTGGTCGGGCAAGCGCTCGCAACGGGGCTGCCCCACCCCGCGTGACTCGGCCACCGCCGGGACCTACCAGGTCTCGGGCACTGTCGGCACGCTCACCAGCCCCCGGGTGGTCTTCCACTTCCAGTAGCCAGGTGCGCCTCAAGCGGGAGGCGGATCCGGACGACACACACGCGTGAGGACCCGAGGGGTGCGCATGGGTGGTGAGGTGGTCGCCGGAACCGTGGCCGCCGCCGTGCCCCCTGCCGTCCTGGCGGACCTCCGGGTGGCGTTCGCCCACGAGATCAGCAGCCGGCTGCCGCACCTGCGACAGGTGGCGGACCTGGAGATGGCCCGCCGCGACGCCCACACGCTGGCCAGCAGCGCCTGGGTCGTCGGCGAGCCCGAGATCGCCCGGCTGGCACGCGAGGTGGAGAGCGCCTTGCCCGGTGGGCCCCTCGCCGAGCTGGTCGACAAGCTGAGCCGGTACGTCGCATGACCTCGGCCGCGAGCTCGACGCCCGTCCCGATCATCGTCGTCGACGATTCCCCTGTGCAGCGCCGCTTCCTCCGCGCGGCTATAGAGGCCGGCACCGAGGCCGGCACCGAGTTCACCGTCGTCGGCGAGGCCCGCAACGGCAAGGAGGCCGTCGCGCTGGTGGCGCGGCTGCGCCCCGCCGCGATCCTCATGGACCTCGACCTGCCCGTGATGAGCGGTATCGAGGCCATCGAGCTGATCATGGCGGTCAGCCCGACGCCGATCCTCGTCTACAGCGCCCACGTGGGCGGTCAGGAGAGCACCAGGGCCCTCGAGGCGCTCGCGGCCGGTGCGGTCGACGTGCTCGCCAAGCCGGGACCACACGACACCGGCAGTCTGGACCAGTACGCCGACGAGATCCGCAAGAAGCTCCGGGTCGCCTCCCGGATCCGGGTCATCACCCATCCGCGGGGCAAGCTCAGGACCCGCGAGGCCGCGCACGCGACGCCGCGCCTCGGTCTGACACGTACCACGCCGATCACCGACGAGGTCGCGGCCCGGGTCGGCGTGAAGCTGATCGCCGTCGGCGCCTCGACCGGTGGGCCGCAGGCGCTGCACACCTTGCTCCGCGCCCTCCCGTCGGACCTCGAGCAGGCCGTGCTCGTCGTCCAGCACATGGCTGAGGGCTTCATCGCCGGCCTCGCGTCGTGGCTCGACCAGCTCGTCCCGATGCCGGTCGTCGTCGGCGGCAGCGGCTGCCGGTTGCAGCCGGGCACGATCACCATCGCCCCGAGCGGGCACAACCTGCTCGTGCAGGACGACCGGCTGCGCGTCAGCTGTGTCGACCCCCAGCCGGGGCAGTTCCACGTCCCCGGCATCGACCAGTGCTTCACGTCGGTGGCTGACTCCCTCGGGCCGGACGCCGTCGGCATCCTGCTCACCGGCATGGGTCGTGACGGGGCGCAGGGCCTGAAGGCGATGCGCGCCCGAGGAGCCACGACGCTGGGCCAGGACGAGGCCACGAGCACGGTCTACGGCATGCCTCAGGCCGCGTTCGCCCTCGACGCGGTGGACCGGCAGCTGGCCCTGGACGACATCGCGCCTGCCGTGCTCGGGCTGGTGGGCCGGTCGTGAAGATCTCGCTCTCACCCGAGGAGTACGACGCGCTGCGCGCCCTGCTCGCCCAGGCCGCGGGTCTGGTCTTCGACGAGACCCGCAAGGAGTCGATGGCCTACTCCGTCGCCGAGCGGATGCGCGCCGCCGGCCTGCGGGACGTGTCCGCCTACCTCTCCCGGCTCGAGGACCCCGTGGAGCGCCAACACCTGCTCGACGAGGTGACCATCCAGGAGACGCACTTCTTCCGGAACCCGCCGCAGATCCGGGCCCTGCGGCTGCACGTCCTGCCCGAGCTGCTCCGGCACGCCGAGGCCCACGGCCGGCGGCTGCGGATCTGGAGCGCCGGCTGTTCGACCGGTGAGGAGCCGTACACCCTTGCGATGCTGCTCCGTGAGCTGCTGCCGTCGACATCCGGCTGGGATGTGAAGGTCGTCGCGACCGACGTGTCGAGCCGGGCCATCGCGGCGGCGCGCGCGGGCCGCTACGGCACCAGAGCCGTCCAGCTGGCCTCGCCCGAGGAGCTCGCCTGGCACTTCCGGACGGCCCTCGACGGCGGTTACGAGGTGCGGCCCGAGGTCCGCGAACTCGTCGAGTTCCGCCACCACAACCTGGTGACAGAGCCGGCACCGTTCGCGCCGTCGGAGCGGATCGACCTCGTGCTGTGCCGCAACGTCACCATCTACTTCGGCCGGGAGACGACGCGCGCCCTGATGGCCCGGTTGCACCACGTGCTGCGCGACGGCGGCTACCTCTTCCTGGGCCACTCCGAGACGCTCTGGCAGGTCAGCGAGGACTTCCGCCTCGTCGCCCTCGGCACCGGGGACTCGGCGGCGTTCGTGTACCGGCGGCTGGACCTGCCGGCCGAGCGCCGGGCCGTCCTGCCCGACCGCCGCACGGCCGACGAGGGCCCGCCACCCCCCAAGGACGAGCGCCGGCGTCAGGGACGGCGGCAGGAGCCCGACGATGCTCCGCTGCTGGTCGGCCTGGACACCCTGGTCGAGCAGGCCGGCGCGGCGCTCGCCGCGGGCTTCTACGCGGAGGCGGCGCAGCTCGCTGCCGACGCCTGTGTGCTGGCCCCCCTCGGGGCCGCAGCGTTCTACCTGCGCGGGCTCGCGCTCGTCAACCTCGGCCGCGACGAGGACGCCCTCGTCGAGCTCCGCAAGGCGGTCTACCTCGAGCCCGATCGCGGCTTCGCGCACTTCCTGCTGGCCGGCGTCCTGGACCGGCTGGGGCAGCCGGTGCTCGCCGCCCGGGCGTACGCCGCCGCCGCCGACACCCTCGGCTCGCAGCCGTCCGATCTCACCGCCGCGGAGCTCGGCGGGCGTACCGTGCGCGAGCTGGCGCACCTGTGCCGGCAGCTGGAGCAGCGTCTCGTCGGCGATGATCTCGTGCAGGTCGTGGAGGAGGTGTCGTGAGCGGCGGCCTGGTGACCTTCGCCCTGGGTGAGCGGGAGTACGCGACCCCGCTGTCCTCCATCCGCGAGGTCGTCCGACTGGAGGGCCTCGCCGACCTGCCGGGCATGACCAAGCCGCTCGCCGGGGTCCTCGACCTGCGTGGCACCGCGCTGCCCGTCCTCGACCTGCGGCTCGGCGCCGGTGCTGACACCCGCGGCGACGTCCTCGTCATGGAGGGCAGCTCCGAGGGCAACCTCGTCGGTGTCGCCGTGGACCGGGTTCGCGCCGTGGTCGGTCCGGACGAGCTCGGGCCGGGCGGAGCCGCCGGCGACGAGCTCCCCTCGTACGTCGTGGAGGTCCTGCGCGGCGCCCATGGCCCGGTGTTCCTCGTCGACCTGGCGCAGTTGGTGGACGCCGCCCGTCAGGCCGTGCGGTGAAGGCCCTCAGGCTGGCGAGCGACGGGATGCTGTTGCTCGCGATCGTCCTCCTGGTCGTCGCGGTCGTCGGCCCCTCCTGGGCCTACGGGGCCGCCGGCTGCTCCCTGCTCGGCTCGGTGGTACTCACCGTGGTACGGCGCCGTGTCCGTCGGGGCCGGGCGGTTCAGACGTAGCGCTCGAGGATGCTCGACTCCGCCAGCCGGGACAGGCCCTCGCGCACGGACCGGGCGCGGGTCTCGCCGACGCCCTCGACAGCCTGCAGCTCGTCGATGCTCGCGGCCAGCAGCTTCTGCAGGCCGCCGAAGTGGTCGATGAGGCGGTCCACGATCTGGTTGGGCAGCCGAGGCACCTTGGCCAGCAGCCGGTACCCCCGCGGGCTCACCGCGACGTCGAGCTGGTCCGCGCCTCCGGTCCACCCGATCGCGCGGCCGAGCGCAGCCAGGTCGAGCAGGTCGGCGGCGGTGAGGGCGTCGAGGTCGGCCATCGCGTCCTCGGGCTTGCGCGCCTTGCGGCCGCCGCCTCCGACGAGGTAGTCGCGGACGATCAGCTCACGCTCCGCCTCGACCCCGGCCATCAGCTCCTCCAGCTGCAGCGAGAGAAGCCGGCCGTCGGTGCCGAGCTCGACGACGTAGCCCTCGATCTCGGTCGCGATCCGGCGCACCATCTCCAGTCGCTGGCTGACGACCATCGCGTCGCGGACCGTGACCAGGTCCTCGATCTCGAGCGCGGACAGCGTGCCGGCGACCTCGTCGAGGCGCAGCTTGTAGCGCTCGAGGGTGGCGAGCGCCTGGTTGGCGCGGGACAGGATGGCGGCGCTGTCGTCGAGGACGTAGCGGCGGCTGTCGATGTACAACGCGATGATCTTCATCGACTGGCTGACGCTGATGACGGGGTAGCCGGTCTGCTTGGCGACCCGCTCCGCCGTCCGGTGCCGGGTGCCGGTCTCGGCGGTCTCGATGGAGGCGTCCGGCACGAGCTGGACGCTGGCCTTGACGATCTTCGAGATGTCGCCGGCGACGACGACAGCGCCGTCCATCTTCGACAGCTCCCGCAGCCGGGTCGCGGAGAAGTCGACGTCGAGGTCGAAGCCGCCGGTGCAGACCGCTTCGACGGAGCGGTCGTGGCCGAGGACGATCAGGGCCCCGGTGTTGCCGCGCAGGATGCGCTCGAGCCCGTCGCGCAGTGCGGTGCCAGGAGCCACGGCGAGGAGGGTGGAACGCAGCAGGTCATCGGTGCCCGAGCTGTTCGCCGCCACGCACGCTCCTCCGCAAGGTCTGGCGCCAGTCTAGGGAGCCCATGGGTCCCGATCGGGCCGCTCATGGGTCACGTCTCGGTTACGGACGCGGGACGCTGCGCCGCGCTCGGCCCTGCAGGGCGGACACGGCCCGCAGCGCGGTGTCGACGTCGACCACCTCGAGGACCTCCATGCCGGCGGGCGGCGTGCCACTGCCGACGGGTACGACGGCAGCGCTGAACCCGAGTCGGGCCGCCTCGGCGAGCCGGCGCTGGACCCCCGGCACCGGGCGCACCTCGCCGGACAGACCGACCTCGCCGATGGCGACCAGCCCGCTGGGGATCCCTTCGTCGCGGACGGCGGACCGGACCGCGAGGACGAGGGCCAGGTCGGAGCCGGGGTCCGTCACCCGCACGCCGCCGACCGTGGCGGTGTGGACGTCCTTGCCGCCGAGCGGCGTGCCGGCGCGCTTCTCGGCGACCGCCAGCACCATCGCGACCCGCTGTCCGTCCAGCCCGGACGTGACGCGCCGGGGCGACTTCTCCGAGGCCTCGGAGACCAGGGCCTGCACCTCGGCCAGCAGCGGGCGCCGTCCCTCGATCGTGACGGTGACGCAGGTGCCCGGCACCGGCTTCTCCGAGCGCGACACGAACAGTCCGGACGGGTCGGCAAGCCCTTCGATGCCGGCCTCGGTCATCTGGAAGCAGCCGATCTCGTCGGCGGCGCCGTAGCGGTTCTTCACGGCCCGGACGAGCCGCAGCGTCGAGTGCCGGTCCCCCTCGAAGTGCAGGACGACGTCGACGAGGTGCTCGAGCAACCGCGGCCCGGCGATGCTGCCGTCCTTGGTGACGTGCCCGATCAGGATGGTGGCGATGCCGCGCTCCTTGGCGACGCCGATCAGAGCGGCGGTCACCGCGCGGATCTGCGTGACACCGCCGGCCGACCCCTCGACCTCGGCGGAGCCGATGGTCTGGACGCTGTCGACGACCAGCAGCGCGGGCCGCACCGTCTCGAGGTGGGCGAGCACGG
>JAWWOJ010000366.1:0-12242 GCA_033851885.1 Frankiales bacterium
GTGACGACCGCGGCGACCGGTGCGGCCGCGACCATGGCCGGCGTCGCCAGCACGCCGTCGCGGTTCCTGAACCGGGAGATCTCCTGGCTCGACTGGAACGCCCGCGTGCTCGCGCTGTCGCGCGACACCGGGGCCCCGCTGCTCGAGCGGACCAAGTTCCTCGCCATCTTCGCGACCAACCTCGACGAGTTCTTCATGGTGCGCGTGGCCGGGCTCATCCGGCGGCTCGAGACCGGCCTCGGGGTCCGCAGCGCCGATGGCCTGTCGACCAGGCGGCAGCTCGAACTGATCCGGTCCAAGGGCCGCGAGCTGGCCCAGGAGCACGCCAGGGTCTTCCTCGACGAGGTGCAGCCCGCCCTCGTCGACGCCGGCATCAGCATCCTGCCGTGGGACGACCTGCAGGCCTCGGAGCAGCTGCGCCTGCACGGCTGGTTTCGCGAACGGATCTTCCCGGTCCTCACGCCACTCGCCGTCGACCCGGCCCACCCGTTCCCGTACATCAGCGGGCTGTCGCTCAACCTCGCCGTCCTGGTCCGCGACCCCGAGACCGGCACCGAGCGCTTCGCCCGCGTCAAGGTCCCCAACAACGTCAACCGGTTCGTCGAGGTGCAGGGCGGACCCGAGGGCACCTCGAGCTTCCTGCCGCTCGAGGAGCTCATCGGCCACCACCTCGGCCAGCTCTTCCCCGGTCTCGACGTGCTGGCGCACCATGCCTTCCGCGTCACCCGCAACGCCGATCTCGAGGTCGAGGAGGACCGCGACGAAGACCTCCTGCAGGCTCTCGAGCGCGAGCTGTCACGACGGCGGTTCGGCCCCGTCGTGCGGGTCGAGGTCGGGGAGACGATGGACCCGCACGTTCTCGAGCTGCTCGTCCGCGAGCTCGACGTCACCACCGACGACGTCGTGGCCGTACCCGGCCTGCTGGCGCTGTCGTCGCTGATGGAGCTGATGGCGATCGACCGACCGGAGCTCAAGGACGAGCCGTTCGTGCCCGCCACCCACCCGCGTCTCGTCGACGGCGAGCAGCAGGCCGATGTCTTCGCGGCGCTCCGCGAGGGCGACGTGCTCGTGCACCATCCCTACGACTCCTTCAGCACCAGCGTGCAGCGCTTCCTCGAGCAGGCCGCCGCCGACCCGCAGGTGCTCGCCATCAAGCAGACGCTCTACCGCACCTCGGGGGACTCACCCGTCGTCGACGCCCTCATCGACGCTGCCGAGGCGGGCAAGCAGGTCGTGGTGGTCATCGAGATCACCGCGCGCTTCGACGAGCAGGCCAACATCCGCTGGGCCCGCAAGCTGGAGCGGGCCGGCTGCCATGTGGTCTACGGCCTGCTCGGTCTGAAGACGCACTGCAAGACGGCCCTGGTCGTCCGGCAGGAAGCCGGCGGGCTGCGACGCTACTGCCACCTCGGCACGGGCAACTACCACCCGCGCACGGCCCGGCTCTATGAGGACATCGGCCTGCTCAGTGCCGACCCGGAGCTCGGTGCCGACCTCACGGACCTGTTCAACACCCTCACCGGTTACAGCAACCAGACCGACTACCGCGATCTGCTCGTCGCGCCGCACGGAGTGCGCAAGGGCCTCCTCGCGCGGATCCACGCCGAGGCCGACCATGCGCGCGACGGCAGGCCGTCAGGCATCCGGATCAAGGCCAACAGCGTCGTCGACGAGGACATCATCGACGCGCTGTACGCCGCCGGTCAGGCGGGGGTACCGATCGACGTGGTTGTCCGCGGCATCTGCTCGCTTCGGCCTGGGGCGCAAGGACTCTCGGAGACGATCCGGGTGCGCAGCATCCTGGGCCGCTTCCTCGAGCACAGTCGGCTCGTCGAGTTCGTGAACGGCGGCGAGACCGAGGTGTGGTTCGGCAGCGCCGACCTCATGCACCGCAACCTGGACCGGCGCGTCGAGATCCTCGTACGCGTCAAGGACCCCGCGGTCCGTGCCGAGCTGAGCGGGCTGCTGGACCTCCTCAACGCCCCCGAGGTGGTGCGCTGGGAGCTCGATGCCACCGGGGCCTGGCACCACCGCCCCGACACCGAGGGCACCGACGTGCAGAGCGAGCTGCTGCGCTCCGCACGTGAGAAAGGCACCGTGGCCTAGCCTTCCGCTATGCGACTCGGAGTGCTCGACGTCGGGTCCAACACCGTGCACCTGCTGGTCGTCGACGCCCACCCCGGGTCGCATCCCGACCCCGTGCGGAGCCACAAGTCCGAGCTGCGGCTGGCCGAGCTCATCGGCCCGGACGGCAGCCTCGGCGACCGCGGCCGCGAGCTGCTCATCCAGGCGGTCACCGAGGCGGCGGCCGCGGCGCGCGAGGAGAAGCTCGACGATCTGGTCGCGTTCGCGACGAGTGCCGTCCGCGAGGCGACCGACGGCGCCGCGGCCATCGAAGCGGTCCGGGAGGCCACCGGCGTCGATCTCGTCGTGCTCTCCGGCGAGGACGAGGCGGCGATGACCTTCCTCGCCGTGCGCCGCTGGTTCGGCTGGTCGTCGGGACGGCTGCTCTGCCTCGACATCGGCGGCGGCTCGCTCGAGATCGCCTGCGGCCGCGACGAACTGCCCGACCTCGCCCTCTCCGTCCCACTCGGCGCCGGGAGGCTCACCCGCGAGCGGCTCCCCGGCGACCCGCCGTCGCGCAAGGACGTGGTCGCCCTGCGCGAGCACGTGTGGCAGCTGCTGGCCGACGTCGTCCCGGACGTGCACGCGCAGGGCCCCCCGGATCGGGTGGTCGCGACGTCCAAGACCTTCCGGTCGCTCGCCCGCCTCGACGGCGCCGCGCCGTACGCCCTCGGTCCTCGGGTCCGGCGGTCACTGTCGCGACGGGGTCTCGAGGCGATCGTGGAACGCGTCATGCCGATGCCCGCCGCCGAGCGTGCCCTGCTCCCAGGAGTGTCGGAAAGCCGCGCCCCGCAACTGCTGGCCGGTGCGATCGTCGCCGTCGAGGCGCTGACCGCGTTCGGCGTCTAGCGGGCCGACATCTGCCCGTGGGCGATGCGTGAGGGCGTGGTGCTCCGTCGCCTCGACTGGCTGCACGGAGCCTGACTCAGCCGACGTCCGCCAGCGGTGGCGCCAGCACCTGCCGGGCAGCGGCCGGGTCGTCGGTGATGACGGCCTGCACGCCGAGCTCGCGCAGCAACCGCAGGTCCTCCGGGCGGTTCACGGTCCAGGACGTGACCCGCAGGGTCGCCGAGGTGAGAGCCTGCGGCTGAGTCAGCACGGACGACACGTGCGGGTGCACCTCGGGATGGCCGTCCTGGGTCGCCTGCCGCAGCAACCCGAGCAGCGGGACCGCGGGACGACCCAGCAGCGCGGTGGGGCAGGCCGGCCCGAGGCCACGGAACGCCCGCAGCCGGAGCCGGTCGAACGACGACACGCTGACGTGGTCGAGCCGGTGTCGCCGGAGCACGTCAGCGACGGCTGAGAGGCTCTCTGGCGCCTCGAGCAAGGGCCAGCCGGGAGCCTTCAGCTCGACCACGAGTCGGCCACGCCCCGCCAGCAGGTCCACCATCTCGCTGAGCCGGGGCACGCGGTGGCTCCCGATCCACGGCAGGTCTGCGTAGGGCGTGAGGGCGACCAGCCTGCGGTCGTCGGCGGTCCGCTCGAGCGAGGGGTCGTGGTGGCAGACCGGCACACCGTCGGCCGTGACGCGGACATCCACCTCGACGCCGTCCGCGCCCTGGCGCAGCGCCCGCTCGACGGCGGCCAGGGTGTTCTCCGGCGCGGTCGGGTGCACGGCACCGCGATGTCCCAGAAGCAGCACGCGTCCCACCCTCATCGCTGTGCACGTCGGGCCGGCACACCTGACGTAGCGGGCGTGTGAACGCTGCCGTAACGCCGCGAGGGCCCTCCCCCGGGTGGGAAAGGGCCCTCGCGGCCGAGTGCTGCCTAGTGCTGCCTAGTGCTGCCTAGTGCAACCTAGTGCTGCCTAGTGAAACGTGAGCGTGATGCGGTTGGACTGCCCCGACAGATTGGTCGAGTCGGTCACGGTCTGCGAGATGAACGTCTTCGCCCCGGCGGTGGCGAAGGTGTGCGCGAGCGACCACGCGCCGCTGGTCCCTGTCTTCGCCGTGCCGATCAGGGTGAGCCTGCCGCTGGCGACCGCGAACAGCCGCACGGTGACGCCGCCGTGGCCGGGCACGAGCTGGCCGGTGAAGCTGCCTCTGCGGCCCGATGCCGTTCCCTTGAGCGACTCGGCGGGACGGACGTAGACGATCAGGGTCGCACTCTTCCCGGCCGTCGTCTGGGCGTAGTACAGGGTGTTGAAGCGCGGCGACACCGACTTGCTGAGGGTCCCGCTCGCCGGGAAGGTCGCGGTGCTGACGACGGAGTACGTCGTGCCTGGGCGAGTGTCCGCGTAGAGCGAGACGGAGTCGCCCGGCGTGCCCTTGATGGTCAGCACGGACGACTGCTTGACGACGTTGATGCGGTCCGTGCTCTGCGTCATGGTCGGCGTCGTGCTCGTGACGCCCGTGCCGGCGGTGGCGACCTTCCAGGTCCCGGCCGCCGGGTCGACCTGGAGGTCAGCACTCGCGTAGCTGTCCGACTGCGGGGTTGGGAACGTCGTGTGCACCCGCACCTGGTAGAGCTGGAAGAAGTCGCTGGTGGCGGCCGCGTTGTTGGGGTAGCTGCCGGCCAGCGAGCCGAACGTGAGGCTCGAGTCGCCCTTCGCGACCGGCGTGGTCAGCGCGCTGACGGACGCGGGCGCACCGCTCACGGGGTAGGTCGTCGCCGGACCGAGGTTCTCACCCGACCACGCGCCGGGCGCCTTGCCGGACTCGGCGAGGAAGCCGCTGACCGCCGCCTTGGTGTGACTGGGGCTGAAGTCCGTCGCGGCCGCGAAGTAGTAGTGGTCGAGCGTCGTCGTGGTGCTGCCGCTCGTCACCGCCGTGCCGGTGCTCGCGTCGTAGATGGTGAGGCCCGTAGCGCGGTTCGGGTCCGCCGGGTAGGGCGGGTTGGCCGGGTCGTACGCCGCGTGGGCGACACCCGCCGACCCGGCGACCACGCCCAGGGCGAGAGCTGCGGTGGCGACGGTGGCAGACAGTGAGGGCCTGCGGGCAAGCTTCATGGGTACCTCTCCGAGAAGGGTCGTGCTGACGGTGGGTCGTTCAGGTCGTTCTGCGGTGCCGGTGGATGAGCAGTCCGATGCCTGCGAGCACGGGTACGGCGAGCCCTACGAGCAGGCCGGAACCGAAGCCCGAGGAGCGGTGTGCGCTGCTGCCCGCGGTGGTGACCCCGGTTGCCTCTGACGGGCCGGGACTCGCGGCGTGGACCACCTGCGCCACGGGCTTGACGTCGATCGGAGGCGGGCTGGCGACCGCTCCTGGCGCCGGGGTGCCCTGCGAGCCGGGCAGCCGGAGCAGTGTGGCGGTCGAGGTCGCCGTGCCCGCGCGGCACGGGCCCGCGCCACCCCGGACGACCTGCCACGTGTCGCCGGTGACCCGGATGTCCGTGGCGTCGTAGGAGGACGTGCGCGGTGACAGGTCCGGTCCCGACAGGATCAGCCGGAGCTGGACCAACCCGTTCCAGGTCGCCGGGTAGCGGCCGAGGAAGTCGCGCAGCGCGGAGCTGTTGGGTGTGGCCTGCGACATCGGGTGCGCCGGGTTGCTGTAGCGCGAGGCGGCCGCGAGCTGGAAGCCGCTCCAGTCACCCGGGGCGACCCCCTGGCGCGGCTGGTAGGCCGCGAGGAAGGCCGTCCGCCCGGCGGCGCCGTAGGTCGGGCCCGCGGCCGAGCTGCCGACGGCGAGCCAGACGAAGGGCTGGTCGGTGATGTGGCCGCTCAGCACGGTGTTGCCGTGCACGTCGCACAGGCCCAGGCTGCCCGTGACGGCCTGGTCGCTGTAGGGCGGGGCATCACCCGCGGCCGCGGAACTCCCGACCCCGACGACCGACGACACCAGGACACCGAGGAGCAGAGCGAAGGCGCGCGGAGTGGTTCGCGGGCGAGGGCTCATCAGTGCTGTCTCTCCTGGCTGGTCGGTCGTCGGGTCGCGGGATCAGCAGGTGGTGACGCTGGCTCCGCTGCCGCAGTCCACGTACGCCGGGGTGGCACCGGCCGCCGCGATGCTGGCCTTGCCGGCATCGGTCTTGACGTAGGGGGTCGCGCCACCGACGTTGTTCGGGTTGTAGAAGAGGTCCTGCACGAGGTTCAGGACCCCACCGGGCTGGAAGGCCTTCGTCGAGGCCACGTCGGAGTTGCGGAACACGATGTAGAGACCGCGCGCATCGGTGTACGTCGAGGTCGCGATGAACTTGATGCCCGACGTCAGCGGGACCGGGGTCGTGCCGTACTTGACGGTCGGGTCGTTGAAGTAGCCAGAGTCGTAGAGGTTCTTGCGACCCTCGGAGAACGGCGAGACGGCGTTGGGGTTGCCACGCAGACTGGCCGGGTCGTTCTCCTCGACCGTGACGACGCAGGACCCGAGGGTGACGGCGGTGCCGCCGTTGAGGGCCGTCAGGTCGGCGCGGAACGAGTCACCGGTGCCGGATCCGCTCTGCGGAATCTCAGGCACGATCGTGCCGGCGGTGCCACCGACGGCACTCCAGTTGGTGGTGTTGCACTCGTAGATGTCCACGATCTGCGCCGCGGTCAGGTTGTCCGGCGCGTTCGTGGTGGTGGCGGTCGCGAGCTTGAGATTATCCGTCGAGATCTTGATGACGCGGAGCGGGCCGACGCCCGTGGCGTTGGTCGCGGAGGTCTGCTCGGCCACCTTGGGCAGGCGGGACATCCGCACGAAGTCGATGTTGTGGGCGGTGTCGGCGATGAGGGCGGCGACGCCTGCACCCGAGCCGTTCGGGCGCTGCACCGGGTGCATGCCCTGGCGCAGCACGATCGTGGGCGTGAGGGCCACGGGTGCGGCCTCCGTGCTGCCGTTCAGGTAGCCCGCGCGGTCGTTCGCGTCGGGGGTCGCGTCGAAGCTGACGACGCGGTTCTTCGGACCGGTCGAGTTGTAGCCCGTGTCGCCGGCGCTGTCGCCGTCGGCCAGGAAGTTGGCGATGTTCTGGACCGTGTCCGAGCCGACACCGACGGCATCACCGGAGGTCGGAGCGAGGTCGGCGTGGGCAGCGCCAGCAGTGGCCAGCGTGACGGCGGCACTGACCGCCGCGGTCAGGCCGAGAAGGGACTTCGAGCGAGACATGCGGACGTCCTTCGAGGAGAGCTTGGGGTGGGTTTCGGGGTCGGCCTGGATGGGGCGACGTGGGGGACTGTTGCGGGTCCCCGGTGCCAGCAGGTGCAGGGAACATGAACGCACGATGGACTTTGCGCCACCGCTGTTTCGGAACTGGACACTCGTCCCTGTCAGCAAGCCCGTCAGCGACCCTGGCAGCGACCCTCTCAGAGCACGTTCGGCAGCATCTGCGCAGCGGCGGTGCTCGCCCCGATCGCCAGGGCGAGCAGGACGGGCACCGCGACCAGCCAGGTGCGACGGCGGCCCCACCGCCAGGACAGCCAGACGGCACCGCCGACCGTCACGAGCAGCAGCTGCAGCCACACGACCAGCAGCAGCAGGGAGTCGGTCGCGACCCCCATGACCTGCTCGCTGGGGGGTACCGCGATCAGCGGGCCGTCGGGGGCCGGGACCGCCGTGCCGACCAGCGCAGCGTCGACGTAGAGCTGCGAGCTCGGAGCGACGTGCGCGCGCCAGCCCGCGCCGCTCGCGGTGGCGAGGACGAGGCGGCTCTGGGCGGCGGCCGGGGGAACGGGCAGCGGATCGCCGGGGTGCCGCAGCGTCTCGACCCGGTACGTGAAGCTGCCCTGGCCGGTCGTGAGCCCGATGACGTCACCGGCGCGCAGCTGGTCGAGCCGGCCGAAGGGGCCGCCGAAGGTGACGGCCCGCCCCAGCAGCTCGGTGGTCCCGACCTGCCCGGGCAGCACGCTGCTGCGGAGATGGCCAGGCCCCTTCTCCAGCTCGGCCCCGCCCGTCCCCTCGACGACGACGGCGTCCCGGAGTCCCGCGTGCGGGATCGACAGCAGTGCAACCGGCGCGCCGTAGGCCGTGGGGCCGATCGGCGCGGTGGCCTGGGAGAGCTGCGAGCGGAAGCGCGCGAAGAGCTGCTGTTGTGAGTCCTGCTCCTGCAGCGTCCCGATCAACACCGGGTAGGCCAGGCCCCACAGGCCGAGGGCCACGACGCAACCGAGTACCCAGGTCACGAAGGCAGGACCGGGTCGCAGCGGCAATCGGGGGGATCGGCGCGGGGATCGGCGCGCGAAGCGCCGGGCTGCCGGCGCGGGCGCCGCCCCCCTCGTCGTCGTCTGCGTCATGCGTCGCTGCCCGGGGTCGGGACCCGCAGGCGACGGGTGCGACCCAGCACGAGCGAGGCGAGGAACGCGAGCACGCTCACCAGCGCCAGCAGGGGGAACAGGTCGGCGGCCAGCAACGAGCTCACGGCTCGCGTGATGCCCGGGGACACCGCCGCCGCCGGCTGCGGTGTCGGGAGGACCACCTGCGGGGGCGCGCGGCCGAGCGCGCCGGGTACTGGGCCGACGACAGGTGCGATCGCGTTGCCGGTGGGCACGGTCGGCGCGCTGACGGGGGTCGGCGGGCTCGAGGTCGTCACCGTCGCCGGAACCACGGGGTGGGAGGGCAGCAGGGTGGCCCCCGACTGGGCCTGGACGACCTGGGCCGCGGCCAGGGTGTAGGCGCGCTCCGCCCCGAGGCCGTTCGCGGCGGTCAACGGGAGGTACCCGGGCGGGGTCTGCCCGACAGCGAGCCCGCGGGTCTGGCCGCTCGTCGCGGCGTAGGTCAGCAGCTGGGACAGCGCATGGGCGGTGTGCGGGTCGAGCCCCGTCGTCGGGACGGCGAGCGAGAGCAGCATCGTCGCGGGGTAGGCCGCCTCCGACGTGTAGGGGAACGACCAGGTGCCGCGCTTGTCGTCGACGGACAGCACGGCTGCGGCCTTCGCGAGGCTCGCGTCGGAGGGCCCGACGAACGTGCTGCCCTTCGTCTTGAGTGCCGCGGTGTCGAGGTCGTAGCGCTCGGCGTCGCCGAGAGACGTGATGCCCAGGACGAACCGGTAGCCAGGAGTCTGCCGCCCCTCGGCGGTCAGCTTGGAACCGGCAGCCCCCTGGTCCTGGACCGTCTGGCACACCAGCTGGGCACTCGACGTCGCGAACTGCATCGCCAGCGAGATGCTCGACAGCCTGGCCGTGGGTGCGGCGATCAGCGGGAGGATCGGGGAGGGTGCCGCCTGCAGGCAGGGGTTGACCCCGCTGGCGTTGTACTTCGCCGGCTCGAAGGAGTCGCGCAGCGGCCAGTTGTCGACGGGCAGGACGAGGTGCCCCGGCTTGCTCGGGTCAGTCGTGTAGTTGGGGTTCACGACCATCCCCCACGGGTCCGGCTTGCCGTCCAGCCACGCCTTGGCGTCCGGGTCAGAGGCGATGTAGGAGGTCAGCGCCCGTTCGACGTCGCTGTCGCTCGACAGGTTGAGGATCGTCGACGCGGCCGCGGAGTCCGGCACCCCGACGGTGATGCCGGGGTTGAGCGCCGTGAACTCCGGGTCCTGGGACATGTCCAAAGGGTTGTGCGACAGCGCCGGGTACTCGTCGCGCACCGGTGTGATGCCCGGATAGCTCTCGGTCAGGAGCTTGGCAAGCAGCCGAGGTGTCAGGCGCAGCTTCGCGTAGGGCTCGTGCAGCGCGTCGTCGATCACGTAGGAGACGGCGAAGCCGGTCAGGGCGAGCGGCGCCTGGACCGTCGGTGTCGTATACCCGTTTGCGGGCGGGTCGCTGACCAGCGCCGCCTGGACGGTTCCGACCTGCAGGAGGTTGCGGGCCTGCGGCTCGCCGAGCTGGACGTGCTTGAACGGCGTCTTGCTGCTGTCGAGGCAGAAGGCCGGCCGCCACTGGGCCGTCAGCTGGGTGGCCAGCTCAGAGCCGTAGATGTTGACGGAGTTCCCCCCGCCGGTGATGTCGCAGACGTTGTTCAGGGGCGCGAACCCGAGGGGGACGGTGATCCGGTTGCGCCAGTTCGACGCGCTCCACCACAGCGCGCCGGAGACGGCCACATCCTCGCTGCCACCGATCCGTGGCTGCCCCGGCTGATAGCCGCCGGCCGCCTCGCAGGTGCGGGTCGCACGCGTGGCAGCGTCGCCCGCCGGACGGTCCGCGGCGGGCAGCGAGCGCGCGGCCGGGTCGCACGAGATCCCCATCACAGGGACGGCCACCAGCGCGCACTTCGTGGTCCCGCCGCAGCCGAGCGAGGCGTTGTCCTCGGAGGTCCAGACCGTGAACTTCGTGCTGCCCCGGCCATCGAGATGCGTGACGGCGTACGTGGTGTTGGACGGCTGGCTGGCGTTGTCGACGATGGCGCTCTCGGGCGGCACCGACGGGCAGGAGGCGCCGTCGGCGGCGTAGTCCTTGCCGGCCGCGCTGACGAAGTGCACCCAGCGCTCCCCCTGTGCGTAGCTGGGATCGCACGTCGCGGGGAAGGGCGTGGGCACCCCGACGCGTGACGTCCGAGCGGCCGCCGGCTCGTAGCGGTCGAGGCGCCACGGCCCGAAGCCGGTGTCCCTGTCCGTCGCCACGCGCTCCCGGCTCGTCCCCGTCCAGCACGTCTCCGGCCGCAGCCGCTGGGCGAGCGGGGCAGTGGCCGAGTCGATGCCGCGGCACTCGAGCAGCACGAACGGGTACTCCTGCTGCCGGGCCTCGGGCGAGTTCGGGTCACCGACCGTGCCCGCGGTCGGGCGGGCGCCGCTCCAGGTGACCTGCACCGGCTGCCGGCTGCGCAACGCGTTGGTCTGCGACACGGTCAGTGTCACGGTGCGGTGGTCGACCTCGGCGGCCGTGCCGTCGGACGCGAGGTGCGTCCGCGCGACCGTCTTCGTCACCGTGACGGCGCCGGCGTCGGGGGCGACGGCGGCCTGCGCGGGCGGCTGCTGGAGCACGACAGCGGTCGTCAGCGTGGTCGTCAGGGCGACCATCGCCAGCGCCGCGAGAAGCCGCCTCATGGGGACGTCGCGTCGCCCGCGGCGAGGCGACGGGACAGCAGCGGGGGCGCGACCACGGCCGCGACCAGCAGCAGCACTGCCAGCGGCGCGAGCACGGCACTGGACACGGGCCGGCGGCCCGCAGACAGCTCGGTCGGGAGCGCCTCCGCGACGGGCTGCGGCTGCAGCCCCGTCGTCGCCTGGGTCGCGTCCGTCGTACCCGTGGTCGTACCCGGGACCACCGCGCCGGCGGCGGGTCCACCGGCGGCGGTCCCTGCCGCGCCGGAGGTGGATGCCCGGCCTCCCGTCGTCCCGGTGGAGGTCGCGCCCCCGTTGGTGCTCGGGAACTGCCCGCTTTTCGTCGGGTTGGCCACCAGGGCGGTGCCTGCCGCGCACGGGTCGGACGTCACCGCGTCACAGGCCGGCGGCTGGGGGGCGATCTCGGCGAGGTAGTTGCGATTGGGCTGGCCGGCGATGAAGGTCGGGTTGCCGCAGGTGCTGATGTTGCGCTTGGTCAGGTCGACGTTGCTGTCGGCCTGCTTCAGCTTCGCGATCTGGTCGAAGGAGGCCTGGGCCAGGTTGATCGGCAGCGGCGAATAGCCGATCGGGCCCATCTCCTTCTGCCCGTCGCAGATGGAGTAGTAGAGGTAGTCGGCCAGGGTCTGCCGCTTGGCGGTGGTCATCCTGGAGTCACTGCTGCCGGTCGGGATGATCATGTAGCTGTAGGACGACAACGGGTAGGTGCGCTTGTCGGCATAGGTGTAGACCTGCGACAGGTCCTGCAGCAGGTAGTTCGGCGACGACTTGTCGGTGTTGATCTTCGCCTTGGTGAGCGCGACGGCCACGCCGTACTGGGTGGGCTGCGTGAAGTAGCCGCCGGCGTTCTCGACCTTGGCGACCGGGAAGTTCTTGCCCAGGGCGTAGGAGAACTCGTCGTACCCGATGGCCCCGTCGGCCGCGTCGGACGCCACGTAGTTCATGACCCCGTCGGAGCCGTTCTGGGCGATGGCGCCGCCCTTGCGCGGGAAGTACTCGGTCGCCCCGGAGCTGCCGAGGAAGGGGCGCCACACCTGCGGATAGACGGTGTCGAGGTACTTCGTGAACTGCGCGGAGGAGCCCGACCCCTCCGAGTGCACGACCGGAATGACCGGCTTGCTCGGCAGCGCCTTGCCGTGGTTGTCGCGCGTGATGGCCGGGTCGTTCCAGTTGGTGATCTGGTTCGTGAAGATCTTGGCCAGGGTGAGACCCGACAGCCGCAGGTTGCGGACCAGCTTGCCGCCCACCTTGACCTGGTAGGGGAACGCGGTGCCACC
>JAWWOJ010000428.1:0-4320 GCA_033851885.1 Frankiales bacterium
GGGTGCTCGCGGTGCTCCCGCTGGGAGCCTGCTTCCTGCCCGCTTTCGTGCTGCTGGGCGTCGTACCAGCGGTCGTCGGGCTGGCCGGTCCGCTGCTGTCGTCGCTCGCCTGATGCACAACCGCCCGCGGGGTCCACACGTGGCCCGACCGCCCGTTCCGGAGGCCCGGGCGACGGGAGCGTGGATGGCCTCGTCCCGCACCGCGGGACACCCATCACCGGAGGTTGCTGTGAACGCTCTCGCCCGCCTGTCCGCCGCCGTCCAGTCCCGCGCCGCCCAGCGCGGTGAGGCCGGCATGACCACTGCGGAGTACGCCGTCGGCACGGTCGCCGCGTGTGGCTTCAGCGGCGTGCTGTACAAGGTCGTGACCTCGCCCACCGTCCTGACGCTGATCAAGGACGTGATCGAGAAGGCCTTCCATCTCGGATTCTGACGCGACACGTGCGGCCCCGGGCCCACGCGGGCCCGGGGCCACCGGGAGGAGGCAGGGATGGACGAGGGATACGCGACGGCCGAGGCCGCCGTGGCGCTGCCGGCACTGGTGGTCGTGCTCGGCCTCGCGATCGGGGCGGTCGTGACCGTCGACGGGCAGCTGCGGTGCGTCGACGCCGCCCGTGCGGCGGCGCGGGTCGCGGCGCGCGGGGACAGCGACGCGGCCGCCCGGCAGGCGGCCGAGCAGGTCGCACCCCGCGGCTCCCGGGTGCGCGTGGTCCATCGCGTTTTCCATGGCGGGCGCACCGTGCACGTCACGGTGAGCGTCACGCTGCGCGCCGGCCGGTGGCTGCCGGGGGTCCCGCTTCGTGCCGAGGCGACCGCGGAGGCGGAGGGGTGAGGCGCGAGGACGGCTTCGTGACCGTCGCGATCCTCGGGCTGGCGACGGTCCTCGTCGCGGTCTCGGCCCTGCTGGCCACGCTCGGCACGGTCGCGGTGGCGCGGCACCGGGCGGCCTCGGCGGCTGACCTGGCGGCACTGGCCGGTGCCCGACACCTGCTCGACGGCACCGCCTGCCAGGCGGCGGCGCGGGTGGCACGCGCAGCGACCGCTGTGCTGGAGGACTGCCGCGCCGGCGGCTCCGACGTCACCGTGCAGGTGGGCATCCGGGTCGGACCGCTGGGCACGGCGCATGCCCGGGCGCGCGCCGGACCGGCAGCCGGCCGACCGGCCGGGAACTGATCGGCCCTGCAGGACGTCCACACAGCGTCCACATCGCGACCACCCGGTGAGACCGATGGTCATTCCGGGACGCACCCCCGCAAAGCCAGGTGGGGAGCGTGCCGCCGCGTAACCTCAGACGTTCCCCCTCGTTGGCCCGAGAGTGGACCGACTGTCCGGTTCTGAGCCTCAACCGCACCGCCGCGTCGAGCACAGGAGCACCACCTGATGGAGCCGTCCTTCGTGACCCCCGCCGTCCCGGCCCGGCCGCGGTCGGTCGGCGCGCTGCTCGGTGACTCCATGCGCCGCCCGGGCGGCCGCCGCGCGCTCTCGGTGCTGTCGGTCGTGCTGTTCCTCGCGGGCGTCGCGATGTTCGCCTACCCGGTCGGCACCGACGTCTACAGCCGCTATAAGCAGGGCAACCTCAACAGCCAGTTCGGCAGCCAGAAGCTCGCCGACCAGTACCGGGCTCACGACATCCCGGTCGGCTCGGCGCTGACCCGCCTCATCATCAACACCAAATCGGTCAAGGTCGACGTGCTCGTCGTCGAGGGCACCACACCGGCGGCGCTGCGTGCCGGTGCCGGTCACTACCCGGGGACCCCGCTGCCCGGCGAGGCGGGCAACGTCGGCATCGCCGGCCACCGCACCACCTTCGGTCGTCCCTTCAACCACATCGACGAGCTCAACGTCGGCGACGAGGTTGTCCTCGAGACGCCGTTCAGCAAGTTCCACTACAAGGTCATCCCGGGCTGGGGCACCGACGGGCACGCCTACAAGATCGTCGACCCGGGCGACTACTCGGTGGTCCAGCCGGTCCCCGGGAAGAACTACCTCACCCTGACCTCGTGCCACCCGAAGGGCAGCGCCAAGAAGCGCATCACGGTGCGGCTTGAGTTGCAGCCGAAGGAGACCGAGACCATCAAGCAGAAGGGGGTGACGTCGTGATCCGTCGCATGGCCTGCACGCTCGGGGCGGCGGCCCTCCTGACCCCCGCTCTCGTGGGCCTCACCGCCGGCCCGGCGCTCGCCTCCGGCTCGTTCTCGTCCCCGACGCCGGACAACAACTCCACCCTGTCGGGGTCCTCGTTCCAGGTGAAGGCGGCGACGACCGCCAAGGGCACGTCGGTGACGCTCACCGGTCCGGGGGGCTACTCGGCGAGCAAGACGAGCAGCACGTCCCTCACCGCCGGCAACAACCAGACGGTGACGCTCGACGCGGTCGACCCGTCGAGCTACCCCAACGGGACCTGGACGGCGAACGTCTCCAACGGCGAGACCCGGGCCTTCTTCAGCAACTTCGCCCCCGCCACCCCGAGCGGCTTCTCCGTCACGACGACCGACGGCGACCCCAACGACGTCTTCCTGTCGTGGAGCAAGGGCACCGAGAGCGACCTGCAGAGCTACACGCTGTACGACGGCGACGGTGCTGTCGTGCAGTCCGGCATCACGCCCGGCTCGGCCTGCAGCGGCTCGTCCTGCCACTACTCGCTCTACTACAACAACCCGACGCCGGGCAGCTACGCCTACAGCTACCGGCTCAGCGCGTCGCGCAGCGGCGGCTGCGCGTCCAGCTCCTGCCCCGCCGTGGAGTCGGGCCAGACCGCCACGCGGTCGGCGACGCTCACCACCCCCACCCCGCCGCGCCCGTCACCGACGCCCGCGCCGGCTTCGGGAGGCAGCACCGGCGGCGGCACGAGCACCAGCGGTACGACCGGAAGCTCGGGCGGCACGACAGGCGGCTCCAGCACCTCCGGGGGCAGCGCGACGGGTGGCGCCAGCAACGCGACCACGGGTGGCACGACGTCGGCTGCTCCGGTGACGTTGCCGACGCTGGACCCCAACTTCCAGCGCCGCGCGGTGGCCCTGAACTTCGACCACTTCTCGGCGAGCCTGGGCATCCCGAAGCTGCCGCCGCTGCCGAGCACCACCGTCAGCCTGCCGGGCGAGGGCCCGTTGCCCAACGGCACCTACGCGCCGACCTTGCCCTACAAGAGCGCGCCGCAGAGCGCGACCACCAGTCACAACAGCGGCATCCTGAGCCCGATCGCCTCGGTCACGGGCATCGACACGGCAAAGCTCGCCGAGTGCCTCGCCTTCGCGCTGATCCTCATCATGAGCGCGGCGCACCTGCGCCGCTGGATCGGCACGCACGTCGAGGACTAGCGGTTGGCGTGCCGCCCCGACGTGGCCTCGGTCGCTGTCGGGTAGGGGTCACCGGAGTCGGTGACGGTGCTGTCGGTGCTGTCGGTGCTGGCGGTGACCTGCGCGCGCAGCCGCGCGTTCTCCTCCGCCAGCACGTCGGCCTCGGTGCGGGCCTCGCGCACCTGGGCCTTGGCGGCCCGGCGCTTCGTACGCCGCCGGCGGGCACCTGCGGACATCATCGCCAGGCCGAGCATGAGCACGAGACCGGCGGCGGCACCGGCGAGGAAGACTCCCGCCGTCGTCGTGTCGAGCGTCGTGCCGAACGCCGACACCGAGGTGGCGTCGGTGTTGTCCAGCACGACGGCGACGCCGACAACACCGGCGGCGACGACGAGCAGCAGACCGAGGGGGAGCATCTTGACCTCCATGGGGCGGGTGAGGTCTGACCTACCCGCCCAGCCCACTCGCAAGCACGACGTCCAGCAGCCGCACGGCTCCAGCCTTGTCGAGCGGCTCGTTGCCATTGCCGCATTTCGGCGACTGGACGCACGAGGGGCAGCCCGCCGCGCACTCGCAGGCGGCGATCGCCTCCTGGGTCGCACGCAGCCAGGCGGGTGCCCGGGCATGACCTCGTTCCGCGAAGCCGGCTCCCCCCGGATGCCCGTCGTAGACGAAGACGGTCGCGAGGCCGGTGTCCTCGTGGAGAGCTGTCGACACCCCGCCGATGTCCCAGCGGTCGCAGGTCGCGAAGAGCGGCAGCAGCCCGATGGCCGCATGCTCGGCGGCGTGCGCAGCGCCGGGCACGTCTGCCCACTCGAGCCCGACGGAGGAGAGCAGGTCCGCGGTGACGGTGTACCAGACGGCCTTGGTCCGGAGCTGCCGGGCGGGCAGGTCGAGCGGCTCCTCGCCGAGCACCTCGCCGGAGCCCAGCCGCTTCTTGAGATACGCGACGACCTGGTGCGTGACGTCGACCGTTCCGAAGGAGAGCGTGACGCCGGCGAACGTGGTGGTCCGGAGCGTCGCG
>JAWWOJ010000446.1:0-11474 GCA_033851885.1 Frankiales bacterium
CCTTGTGCTTGTCGGGCAGCGGCCGCAGCGCCTTGCTCGTCAGGGCCCAGCTGTCGGCGAGGACGCTCAGCTCGCCGCGCTTGCTGCTGATGACCTCGCCGGTCACCCCGAGGTGATCGCCGAGGTCGACGTCGGCCTTCCAGTCGGCCAACCGCTCTTCGCCGACCTTGTCGAGGCTGATCATCACCTGGATCTGCGACTCACCCTCGGTGAGGGTGGCGAACGCGAGCTTGCCGCTGCCCCGGCGCAGCAGCACCCGGCCCGTGATGCCGACCTGCTGACCGGTGAACGTGTCCGCCGCCAGGTCGGGGTGCTGCGCCCGCAGGTCCGCGATGCTCGTCGTCCGCGGGTAGCCCAGGGCGTACGGAGGGGTGCCGGCCGCGCGCAGCCTCTCGTACTTCTCGCGCCGGATGCGCACCTGCTCCGGGAGGTCCTGCTCTTCGGTCACCCGCCTGAGCCTATCGGCGCCCGTGCAGCGGTTTGAGAGACTGACGCGCGTGGATCCCCGACGCGCGCTCTCCTTCGGCGCGCAGGCGCAGGCCTACGCCGCCGCCCGGCCGACGTACCCGGTGGACGCCGTCCGCTTCGTGCTCCCGAGCCACGCACGCCGCGTCCTCGACCTGGGGGCGGGCACGGGCAAGCTGACCTCGGTCCTCCTCGACCTGGGGCTCGACGTCGTGGCGGTTGAGCCGGACGACGAGATGCGCGCCCACGTCGACCCTCGCGCCGAAGCCCTGAAGGGCACCGCGGAGGACGTCCCCGTCGAGGCGGGCTCGGTCGACGCCGTGGTGGTGGGGCAGGCCTGGCACTGGTTCGACCAGGAGGCCGCGATGGCGTCGGTCCGGCGGGTGGTCCGGCCTGGCGGCAGCCTGGGGCTGCTGTGGAACCTGCTCGACGACTCCGGCGGCTGGCCGCGGGAACTCGCCGAGCACATCGGCATGGAGGACCGGTTGTCGTTCGCGCAGACCGCGGAGAACAGCCCGTACGACGGTGCGCCGGGTCGGTGGCGGCGGCAGCTGTTCCACCACGAGCAGGCGGCCGATCCGGACGTGGTGGTCGCCAACATGGCCTCGCGCAGCGTCGTCATCGTCCTGCCGGACGCCGAGCGTACGATCCGGCTCGACCGCGTCCGCGAACTCGTCCCTTCCGGCGACTTCGCCCTCCCCTGGGTCACCGACGCCTGGGTCAGCCACTTTTCTTGATCAGGCGTTCTTCTCGTAGACGAGGCGGAGACCGATGAGGGTGAGATCGGGCTCGTGCTCGTCGATGGACTCGCACAGCTCGTACATCAGGTGGCTGAGCCCGCCGGTGGCGATGACGACCGGGTCCGCACCCAGCTCCTTGCTGATCCGCTCCACCATCCCGTCGACCTGCGACGCGAACCCGTAGACCAACCCGGATTGCAAGGCCTCGACGGTCGTCTTGCCGATGACGGACCGCGGCTCGGTGAGCTCCACCTTGAACAGCCGGGCGGCCCGCGCGGCGAGGGCATCGACGGAGATCTCGATCCCCGGCGCCAGCGCCCCGCCGAGGAACTCGCCCTTCTCGCTGACCACGTCGAAGTTCGTGGACGTGCCGAAGTCGACGACGATCGCCGGGCCGCCGTACAGGGTGTGGGCGGCGAGGGTGTTGACGATCCGGTCCGGGCCGACCTCCTTCGGGTTGTCGTAGAGCAGCGGTACGCCGGTCTTGACGCCCGGCGCGACGACGACCGTGTGCGCATCCGGGTAGTAGCGGTCGAACATGAGGTGCAGCTGCTCGAGGACCTGCGGCACGGTCGAGCAGACGGCGACGCCATCGGGGTGCACATGGCGCGAGAGCAGGCCGTTGAAGAGCAGGGCCAGCTCGTCGGCGGTGACGCGGGCGTCGGTGCGGAGCCGGTAGCTCGTGGTGAGCTCCTCGCCGTCGAAGAGCCCGAGAACGATGTTGGTGTTGCCGACATCGACGGTGAGCAGCACTAGAGAAGGTCCATCCCGAGGTCGAGGACGGGGGCCGAGTGGGTCAGGCCGCCGACGCTGATGAAGTCCACCCCCGTGTGGGCGACAGGTCCGGCCCGGTCGAGGGTGAGGCCACCGGACGCCTCGGTGCGCACCCCCTTCGGCTGGCAGATCTCGACGGCCGCCGCGAGGTCCTCGAGGCTCATGTTGTCGAGCAGGACGAGGTCAGCACCGGCAGCCACCACGTCGGACACCTGGGCGAGGGTGTCGCACTCGACCTCGACGTCGAGTCCGGGGAAGGTCCGGCGTACTGCCTCGAAGGCCGCGGTGACGCCACCGGCGGCGACGACATGGTTGTCCTTGACCAGCGCTGCGTCGGACAGCGACATCCGGTGGTTGACGCCACCGCCCACGACGACGGCTGCCTTCTCGAGCGCGCGCAGACCGGGAGTGGTCTTGCGGGTGTCGCGGATGCGGGCCTGGGTGCCCTCGACCGCCGCGACCCACCTGGCCGTGAGGGTCGCGATCCCCGACAGGTGACACAGGAGATTGAGGGCCGAGCGTTCACCGGTGAGCAGCGAGCGCACCGGTCCGCTGACCCGCAGGACCTGATCTCCTGCAGCGGCAGGCCCGTCGTGCCGGACGAGCTCGTAGGTCAGGTCGTCGTCAGCCGCGACGTCGAGGCATGCCATGGCGACGGCGAGGCCCGCGACGACACCGGACTGCCGCGGGACGAAGGCGGCCGTCCCCCGCAGGTCGGCCGGGACCGTCGCGACGCTGGTCACGTCGACGCCGCCGGCGCGGTCCTCCTCGACGGTCCGGCGAGCGACCTCCTCGACCGCGGCCGGGTCGAGACGGGCCTCGGCGAGCGCCGTCAGCGTGGGCTGGGAGAGCACCCTCAGACCCCTTCGAAGGTGGTGCCGGCCAGGGTCGTCACGAGGTGGCCGCGCCAGCTGCCGTCAGCCGCCGGGAAGTCCTCACGCCAGTGCGCGCCGCGGGTCTCCTCGCGCAGGGCGGCGGCCGCGACCAGCGCGCTCGCGACCGCGTGCAGGCCGGTGGCCTCCCAGGCGTCCGGGCAGGGGTAGGTCGACGGGCGGTCCTCCAGGGACAGCAGCGCCTTCGCCGTCGAGGCCAGCGAGTCGGCGGAGCGCAGCACCCCGGCACCGCGGGTCATCGCCAGCTGCAGCTCGAGCCGGGTCGACGGGTCGAGCAACACGCCCTCCGGCGGCTGGGCGACGGGTGCGCCCGGGGTGGGCAGCCCACGGCCGAGGTCCTCGCCGATCCGGCCGGCGAACACCAGGCCCTCGAGCAGGGAGTTGGAGGCGAGCCGGTTGGCGCCGTGGACGCCGGTGCAGGCGACCTCGCCGCAGGCGTAGAGACCGGGTACGGAGGTGCGGCCGTCGAGGTCGGTGCGGACGCCACCACTGGCGTAGTGCGCAGCGGGTGCGACCGGGATGAGGTCGGTGATCGGGTCGACGCCGAGCTCCCGGCACTTGGCGACGATGGTCGGGAAGCGGTCGGCGAGGCCCTCGAGGTGCCGCGCGTCGAGGAACACGTGGTCGGAGCCGAGTGCCTCCATCCGGCGCGTGATCGCCTTGGCGACCACGTCGCGGGGGGCGAGGTCCGCGAGCGGGTGGTCGTCCGCGGTGATCACGCGCGCGCCTACGTCGTCGACGAGGAACGCGCCCTCGCCGCGCACCGCCTCGCTGATGAGGGGCTGCTGCCCGTGCACATCGGGGCCGAGCCACATGACCGTCGGGTGGAACTGCACGAACTCGACATCGGTGACCTCGGCGCCCGCCCGCAGGGCGAGCGCCACACCGTCACCGGTGGAGACGCTCGGGTTGGTCGTGCTGCCGAACACCTGCCCCATGCCGCCGGTGGCGAGCACGACCGCCCGGGCGTGGACGGCACCGACGCCGTCCTCGGTCCCCTCACCGAGGACGTGCAGCGTGACGCCCGCCGTCTGGCCGTCGGCGTCGCGCAGCAGGTCGAGGACGAGGGCGTGCTCGATGACCTCGATGCGCGGATGCTGCTGCACCGCGGCGACCAGGGCGCGGCTCACCTCGGCGCCGGTGGCGTCACCCCCGGCGTGCACGATGCGGTCCCGGTGGTGGCCGCCCTCGCGGGTGAGCAGCAGCTCGCCCGTCGTACCCCGGTCGAAGGCGGCGCCGAGGTCGATCAGCTCCCGCAACCGGGCGGGGCCCTCCTCGCAGAGCACCCGGACCGCGTCCTCGTCACAGATGCCGACCCCTGCCTCGAGGGTGTCCTGGAGGTGCTCGTCCGGGGAGTCGTCGGCACCCAGCGCGGCGGCGACACCCCCCTGGGCCCAGCGGGTCGAGCCGTCGTCGACGCGCACCTTGGTGACGACGAGGACGCTCCAGGCGCGGGCAGCGTGGAGGGCGGTCATGAGGCCCGCGACACCGGAGCCGACGACGACGACGTCGGTCTCGCGGGTCCAGCCGGGTGCGGGGGCGAGCAGCCGGGAAGCGGCCGTCACCACACCAGGGTCGGGTCGTCGTCGTAGGACCCGAAGTGGTCCTCGCGCGGGTCCTTCGGGTGGCGCAGCGTGTCGCCGCGGGTCAGACCGGTCTGCGGGAGCGCCTCGGCCGGGTCGGTACCGGTGCCGATCACCTTGTTGTCGGCGTCGACGAAGACGACCTTCGGCTGCCGGGTCCTGGCCTCGGCGTCGTCCATCATCCCGTAGCCGATGAGAATGACGAGGTCACCGGGGTGTACGAGACGGGCGGCCGCGCCGTTGATGCCGATGACACCTGAGCCACGCGGGCCGGAGATGACGTAGGTCTCGAGCCGCGCACCGTTGGTGACGTCGACGATCGCCACCTTCTCCCCCGGGTACAGGTCGGCCGCATCGAGCAGGTCCTGGTCGACGGTGACCGAGCCGACGTAGTGCAGGTCGGCCTGCGTCACCGTCGCGCGGTGGATCTTGCTCGTGAGCATCTGGCGCAGCATCAGGGGGCGTCCTTGGGCAGGGGGAGGTTGTCGATCAGCCGGGTGGTGCCCACCTTGGCGGCGATGACCAGGAGGTCACCGTCAGGTGCTGCCTCGAAGCTGGTGGAGTCCACCCGCTCGAGGTAGTCGAGGACGGCGGGGGTGCCGTCGAAGACGGCCCGGCCGGCGACGGGGTCGCGGGTCTGCAGGGCCTGGCTCAGAAGCAGAGCGGTCTGGCGCTCCTCCGCGGACAGGTAGCGGTTGCGGCTCGACAGCGCCAGCCCGTCGGGCTCGCGGACGGTGGGTACGGCGACGACGCTGACCGGCACGTCGAGGTCCGCCACCATGCGGCGGATCGCGGCGAGCTGCTGCGCGTCCTTCTGCCCGAACAGGGCCACGTCCGGCTGCGTGAGGTGCATCAGCTTGAGGACGACCGTCAGGACGCCGTCGAAATGACCAGGACGGGAGGCGCCCTCGAAGACGTCGCCGAGCGGACCGGCGCAGATGCGGACGAGCGGCGTCGAGGGATAGACGACCTCGGGCGCCGGGGTGAACGCCAGGTCGACGCCACGGTCCTCGAGGATCGCAAGGTCGTCATCGAGGGTGCGGGGGTAGTTGGCGAGGTCCTCGTTGGCCCCGAACTGGAGCGGGTTGACGAAGATCGTGGCGATCACGCTGTCAGCCTGCTCGCGGGCAGCGTCGACGAGGGCGGCGTGACCCTCGTGCAGCGCCCCCATCGTCATGACGACGGCGACCCGGCCACGCAGGTCCTTGCGGGCGGCGGCCAGCTCGTCCCGGGTGCTCGCGACGATCACGGGGCAATCACAGCAGGACTCCGGTCATCGCGTCCGAGGTGCCGGCCCTGACCGCCGTGAGACGGGCGAGGGCGAGGTAGGCGTCGCGGGTGCCCTCGGGGAGGACCGCGAGGTGGGCGCGGACCGTGCCGGCGTCACCGCGCATCACCGGACCGGTCAGGGCGCCGTCGCCGCGGTCGAGCGCGCCGTCGAGCGCAGCCGTCAGCAGTGGCCGCAGCACCGCACCGGGATCCTCGGCACCGGCCGCGCGCAGCAGGTCTGCCGCGCTGGCGACGAGGGTGACCAGGTGGTTGGCGCCGTGCGCGAGGGCGGCGTGCCACAGCGGCCGCAGCTCCTCGGCGACATGCACCGGAATGCCGCCCATATCGTGGACCAGCCGGTCGGCGAGGTCGAGGTCATGGGCGGTCACGCCGAAGCTGACTGCGGAGAGGTCGGCCGGACCGCCGGTGAACGGGTAGACCGGGTGCAGCGCCAAGGGGGTGCGCACCCCGGCCAGGACCGCGAGCCCGTGCCGGCCGCTCACGTGGGCGACGACAGGTGGCAGATCTGCCCCGAGGCCCTGGACCAGGCCCGGGAGCACGTCGTCCGGGACGGCCAGCAGCAGCAGCCCTGACCGCTTGGCCACCTCGAGCGGGCTGAGCACAGGGACGCCCGGCAGGAACAGGGCGGCACGGGCCCGGGAGGCCTCGCTGACGGCCGAAACGCCCACGACCTCGTGCCCGGCGCGACGCAGCGCAGCGCCGAGCACCGCGCCGACCCGGCCGGCCCCGACGACTCCCACGCGCAGCAGCGAGGATGCGTTCATGGTGGTGTCCGCTCCAGTCCTCTCGGGTACCGGTCGGTGTTATCTCGAGCGTAACGCTGCGACACGCGATCGCAATGTGTTCTGGATCACCCGCGCAGGTCGTCGCCCCGCTGCGTCGGGTCGGGACGGCCGCCGTGACCGCCCGCAGGCAGGATCGTCTGCGTGCACCTGCTGGAGGCCAGCAGCCGCTCGTCGGAGTCGAACAGCTCCGCCGCGCAGAACGCCAGCCGGCTCGTGCGCTTGACGACGCTGCCCCGTGCGGTGAGCAGGCCGGGCCGGGTCGCCCGGTAGAACTCCACCCGCAGGTCAGCGGTCAGGAACACCTCGTCCTCAGCGAGCACCGACCAGCAGGCCCCGCCCATCGCGGAGTCCAGGATGGTCGTCACCATGCCGCCGTGGATGAGCTGGCCGGTCGCCGTCTCGAAGCCGTACTCCGGCCCCGCGTCCCACTGCAGCATCGAGCGGCCCCCGCCGCGCTCCAGGACACGCATGCCGATCGTCTCGCCGATGTGCACCACGAGCGGCAGACTCTCACGGTGAGTTCGAGTGGTGTTGCGCGGCCGTGGAGCGAGGCCTGGGAGGAGGCCCTGTACGGCGCGGACGGGTTCTTCCTGCGGGAGAACCCGCTGCTCCACTTCCGCACCAACGTCGCGGTCCCGCTGTTCGCCACAGCGGTACGGCGGATGGCCACCCGCCTCGACTCCGCCCTGGGGTTCCCGGACCCGTTCGACGTCGTCGACCTCGGCGCGGGTCGCGGCGAGCTGCTGGCCGCCCTCAGCGACGTGCCGCCCCGCTGGCGGCTCACCGGGGTGGAGCTCGCCGACGCTGACGTCCCCTACCGATGGCTCGAGAACGTCCCGACGGTGCAGGGGCTGCTGCTGGCGAACGAGTGGCTGGACTCCGTACCTCTGGACGTGGTCGAGGACGGCTGCCTCGTCCTCGTCTCCCCGGACGGCTCCGAGTCGCGCGGAGCGCCGTACACCTCGGAGTGGGTGTCGCGCTGGTGGCCGTCGGGACGCGCGGAGATCGGGGAGTCGCGCGACCTGGCGTGGGCTGCCGCCGTCGCCCGGGTGACGCGTGGCGCCGCCCTGGCGATCGACTACTGGCACACGGTGACCTCCCGCCGGCCGACGCTGACGGGGTACCGCGACGGTCGGCAGGTGCCGCCCGTGCCGGACGGCTCGTGCGATCTGACGGCCCACGTCGCGCTCGACGCCTGCGCGGCGGCGACCGGCGCGCAGCTGATCACGCAGCGAGAAGCCCTGCTGTCGTTGGGGATCACGGCGACGCTGCCGCCCCACGTGGATGCCGCGACGCTGGAGCGCGGGTCGCAGGCACGGGAGCTGCTCGACCCAGAGGGGCTTGGCGGCTTCGGGTGGCTCGTGCAGCCGGTCGGCGTGGACGTTGGTTGGATGAACCCGTGACGGTGGCAGGGATCGGTGCGGCGGCAGGCCCGTCCGACATCACCCTGGAGCTCGGGACGCACCACCCCTCGACGCACGGCTCGCTGCGGCTGCGACTCGAGCTGGACGGTGACACGGTCCTCGCGGCCGAGCCGATGGTCGGCGCCCTGCACCGCGGCGCGGAGAAGCTGTTCGAGGTCCGGGACTACCGGCAGGTGCTGATGCTGGCCAACCGGCACGACTGGCTGTCCGCCTTCAACAACGAGGTCGTCATCGCCCTTGCGGTCGAGCAGCTGCTCGGCATGGAGGTCCCGGCCCGGGCGGTCTGGCTGCGGACGCTGATGTGCGAGGTCAACCGGGTGCTGTCGCACCTGATGTTCCTCGGCTACCTGTCGGTGGAGTTCGTCCGGCTACGCGAGCCGCTGCAAGCCGTGATGGAGGAGGCCACCGGCGGCCGCATCCACTTCGTCGCCACCCGCGTCGGGGGGCTGCACGCTGACGTCCCCGCCGGCTGGGAGTCGCGGGTCGCCGCCACCGTCGAGGCAGTCCGGTCGAGGCTGCCGGCCCCCGACCTGTCGGCCCTCGAGGGCCGCGGGGTGCTGCGTCCGGAGGCCGTGCTGTCCTACGGCGTCAGCGGCCCGGTCGCCCGGGGGTCCGGGTCCAGCATCGATCTTCGGCGCGACTCGCCGTACCTCGCCTACGGCTCCCTGGACGTGCCGCTGGTCACCCGGCCGACCGGCGACGCCGCCGCGCGCTTCGCGTGCCTGCTCGAGCAGGTGACGGTCTCGCTGGACCTGGTGCTCGCGTGCCTCGACCAGCTGCCCGGCGGGCCGGTCGACATCAAGCTGCCCAAGAACCTGCGGGCGCCGGAAGGGACGACCTACACCTGGACAGAGAACCCGTCGGGTATCGCCGGCTGCTACCTCGTGTCGCGCGGCGCGGTGACTCCGTGGCGGCTGGCGCTGCGGACGCCGTCGTTCAGCAACGTGTCCGCACTCCCGGCGGTGCTGCCGGGCAACCGGGTCGCCGACCTGCCCGCCATCCTGGCGTCGTTCTTCTTCGTGGTGGGCGACATCGACAAATAGGCGATAAATAGGAGCAGGACTACGCCTTCTGGAGGTACTCCTCGAACTTGGCGCGCAGCAGCGGTTCGTCGTCGCCGAGGTCCTTGCCCATCAGCTCCCGGACGATCTCGATGGCATCGTTGATCGAGCCGCCGATGCCGCCCATCGAGCCGTCCTCGGCCGCGAACGAGGCCGAGGCCCGCAGGTGCTTGACGAGGTCCCAGAAGAACCCGATGTCGTGCTTCTCGCGGGCCTTCTCGAAGGCTGCCAGCCGGAGCCGCTCGAAATCCGCCGGAGATGTCGCCGGAGATGTCATAGCGGGCAACCTAGTCGTCCGGTGGCTCCGGCGTGCGACAGGCCCGCTCGAGCAGCAGCGCGGCGACGACGAGCAGCAGGCACGCGCCACCGGAGATCCCTGCGACGAGCAGGTCGTGGTCGGCGGCCGCGAGCCGCCCCCGCTTCGGGAGCAGCCAGGTGAAGAAGCCGGCGTAGAGCCCGAGCAGCAGCGCGCCGGCCAGCGACGAGGCCTTCGCGAGGGCGGCAGCGCGGGCGATCTGGAGCGGGTGCATCTGTCGGCCGCCGCCGACTCCGCGCACCTTCTGCGCGACCACGCGGGCGAGGACGAGCTCGAACCCGGCCATCAGCCCGGCGGAGACGGCGGCGTAGGTCGGGAGCTGCACGAGACTGCCGTAGGAGGCCTGGAACATCAGCCAGCCCACCAGGCCGGCGGCCAGGGCGCCGGCGAGCAGCACCCGCCACGACGTGGGGGTCACAGCTGGTCCTGCGCGAGCCAGACGGTGGAGGTGTCGACCGCCAGGTCGGCGATCGGCCCGTGGCCGGGCAGCTCGGCGCCGGGGTCGACGTCGCGCCACGGCACGATGACGAAGGCGCGCTCGTGCGCGCGCGGGTGCGGCAACTCGAGCGCCGGGTCGGAGCCGTCGGCCCAGACCACGTCGACGTCCAACGTCCGCGGTCCCCAGCGGACGTTGCGCTCCCGGCCGGCACGCTTCTCGGCCAGGCCCGCGCGCCGCCAGGCTTCGGCGGCGTCCCAGGGGCAGAGGGCGACCACGTTGAGGAAGTCGTCCTGCTCGACACCGCCCCAGGGGGCCGTCTCGTAGACCCGCGAAACCTTCAGCGGTTCGAGCACGTCGAGGCCGAGGCGCAGGTTGGCCAGTCGGTTGCCGAGGTTCGACCCCAGGGACAGCACCGAGGTCATGGCCGCTCCACAGTCACCGAGACGTCGGCGAAGGACAGCGGGATCGGCGCCGACGGCTTGTGCACGGTCACCCTCGCGGCGATCACCCTCGGCTGGCTGAGGCAGACATCGGCGAGGCGCGCCGCCAGCGTCTCGATGAGGTCGACGGGCTCACCGGCGACGACCTCGGCCAGCTGGCTCGCGAGCACGCCGTAGTCGACCGTCGCCGCGAGGTCGTCCGTGGCTGCGGCCTCACGGGTGTCCACGGTCAGCACGGCGTCGACGAGGAAGTCCTGACCCTCGGCGCGCTCCGACGGGAGCACGCCGTGGTGTCCGCGCACGCGCAGACCGGTCAGGGCGATCTCATCCATCGTGCTCGAGCCTGCCCAGCACCGGCGAGCCGTGGTGCACGACCAGCCGCCAGCCGTCGTGGCGGCGCACGAAGACGTTGGTGGCGACCGCGTGCGCGCCGTCGCCGACGTCGGCCGAGGTGAGGACGTTCTCGGTGCAGGTCACCACCGCAGCCTCCCCCGCCACGACCACCTGCACGTCGGTGAGCACGAACTGGATGTAGTCGGTGTTGGCCATCACCGCCGACCACGAGCGCATCACCGCGGTGCGTCCGCGCAACATCGGCCAGCCCGGGTGGACGCACACCAGCGCGGCTGGCTCCTCGACGTCCCAGATCGCCTCCATGAGGTCGACGTCGCCGGACTCGAACGCCGTGTAGAGCGCCGCGTTGGCCGCGACCAGGTCATCCACGGAGCCGCTCCCACACCCGTACGGCGTCAGCGGATCCCTGCACGTCGTGCACCCGCACCCCCCAGCAGCCGGCTTGGGCGGCGACGACGGTGAGGGCTGTCGTGGCGGCGTCCCTTCCGACGGGTGCGCGGCCGTCGAGGAGGGCGCCGAGGAAGGCCTTGCGCGAGGAGCCGAGCAGCACCGGACCCAGGGCCTGCAGCCGGTCGACGTTTCGCAGCAGCGCCCAGTTGTGCTCGGCCGTCTTCGCGAACCCGAGGCCCGGGTCGATCACGACCTCGGCCACCCCCGCTGCGGCGCACGCCTCCACCCGCCGGGTGAGCTCATCGCAGACCTCGGTCACCACGTCGTCGTAGCTGGCCCGCGACTGCATGTCGGTGGCGTGCCCGCGCCAGTGCATGGCGACGTAGGGCACCCCGAGCGCGGCGACGGTCGGGAGCATGGCCGGGTCGGCCAGCCCTCCGCTGACATCGTTGACGAGGGTGGCCCCAGCCGTGACCGCGGCCTCCGCCACCGCCGCGCGCATGGTGTCGACGGAGCACCG
>JAWWOJ010000268.1:0-6207 GCA_033851885.1 Frankiales bacterium
CGGCCTCGTAGCCGGCGCCGGCGTTCTCCACCGCGTCGAACGTGGCGCCCGGGTACTTCGCCAGGACGGCCGCCTTGATCTTGCCCGCGACCGCCGTATCCGTCACGGGAGTCTCGGTGCGATCGCCACCGGGTCCACCAGGTCCACCGGGGCCGCGGCCCTGGCGCTCGGTCACGACGAACGCCTTCGACACGTCGACGTGCAGCTTCGTCCCCGCCTTGGTCACGATCTCGGCCTCGTAGCCGGCGCCGGCGTTCTCCACCGCGTCGAACGTGGCGCCCGGGTACTTCGCCAGGACGGCCGCCTTGATCTTGCCCGCGACCGCCGTGTCCGTCACCGGCGTCTCGGCGGTCCTCGCGCCCGCCGACGGCGAGGGCGTGCTGTCGGCATTGGCGGCCATACCACTGGCCAGGACCGCCCCCGCCACGACACCGGCCGCTGCCAGGCCGATGGGGAACGCGTAGCGGCGCAGGCCGCCTTCAGAAGTCGTCATGCTCGGACCCTGCGACCCTCACCTGTGGCGACCCTGTCACGGAGATAACAGGTTACTGGGAGTTCTCAGGCGGCGAGCAGTCGCGCTACGGCAGCACCGGCGACTGTGCGCGGGCCGTCGCCAGCAGCTCCACCTCGGCCACCCCGAGCCACCCGACGAACGGCAGCCGCACCGTGCGACGAGCCTGTACGACGGCCGTGCCAGGGTCCCCGGGATCGACGCTGCCGACGAGTTCGATCCCTGGCTGCTCGCCGCGGGCGTCGTCCTGGTACTGGCCGACGACGTCCGCGACGCCGCCCGGGTCGAGCGGGACCCGCGCTCCCAGCCCGTTCTCGACGATGCTGGCGCGGTCGGCCTGCTGCGCGGCCGCGACCGCGGCACCGTCGGCGGCGGCCGAGAGCGCGCGCTTCGCCAGCACGACCTGGCTGACGTCCACGACGACGGCCACCAGGAGCAGCAGGACGACCGAGAGCCCGATCGTCAGCAGCAGGATCGTGCCCTCGTCGTCGCGCCGCCTCATCGCCCGGCCCGTCCGCCTTCGGCGTAGCGATCAGCGAACTCCACATGGGTGGCCTGCACCTTGATCGCGCCGCGCCGGGCGTCACCGAACACCGCACCGAGCACCGGCAGCTGCACCCAGTAGGTGACGGTCACCCTGACCCGACCGCCCGGCCCGGAGCACGGCCGGCCCTCGCAGTCGAAGCCGACCTCAGGTGATCCGGTCACGCCCTGGTCCTGCAACGCCAGGCTGATCGCGTCCTGGGCGCGCTGCTCGCCGATGCCGTCGCCGCCCGCCTTCTCGTACGCGCGGGCGCCCTGCCGGGCCGCCTCCGTCGTACCGAAGGCTGCTCGCTGCACCTCGAAGACGGTGAGGAGCACGTAGACCAGTGGCACCATCAGCAAGATCGCGAGGTAGGTGAATTCGACGAGGGCGTTGCCGTCATCGCCGCGAGACCTCACGGGCCTTCCTTGATGGCGTGGCCGTGCACCGTCAGGGAGAAGGCCCCCGTCGGGAGGAACACGAGGGGCATCGGGCCAGAGCAGCGGACATCGACGACGCCCTGGCCGTCGAGGTCCTCTCCGCCGATCGGTGCGCAGGTCATGGAGTCGGCGACCCGGGTCCCGAGGGCGTCCGCGATGACCTGCTTGGCACGCGCCGCGCCCTCGGCCGGGCTGCGGTCGGCATTCGCGCCGTAGCGGGCGCCCTCCGCCGCCGAGGCCACGAGCACGTTGCGGACGTGCAGGACGAGGCCGACCTGGAGCACCAGGAGGAACAACGCGACGAGCAGCACGCTGACGAGCACGAAGTCGACGACGGCGGCGCCGTCATCGGGACGGCTCATGTCAGGGCGACTTCACGGAGTTCAGCGCCGAGGTGAGGATGCTCTGCAGCTGGTCGCTCGCGACGCCCCAGACCAGCGTCACCAGACCGGCCGTCATGATCGTGATCAGGACCCAGCCCGGGATGTCACCGCGATCGTCTCGATCGAGAGCTCCCACCTGCAGACGCACAGCGAGCTTGGAAAGGGTCATCGGTTCTCCTCGGGCACGGGGCATCCTGCCCGAGTTGCCCGGGTCCGTCCGGGTGACAATGACATGACAGGCGACGTCACGCTCAGCCCGCCACCAGGCGCAGCCCGTAGAACCCCGGGAACAGCGCGAAGAGCACGGTGACGGGCAGGACGAGGAAGACAACAGGGACCATCATCGCGATCTCCCGCCGGCCTGCGGACTCCAGCAGCTGGCGCTTGCCGGCTTCCCGCACGTCGACGGCCTGGGCTCGCAGCACCTCCGCCAGCGGTGTCCCGCGCTCGACCGCGATCGCGACGCCGTCGACGAACCGCGCGAGGGGCGCCAGCGAGGTGCGCCGCGAGATGCCCTCGAGGGACTGGACCAGCGAGGTGCCCGCGCGGGCGTCGGCGAGGGCTCGTCCCAGCTCCTTGGCGAGCTCCCCGCCTGAGCTGCGTGTGACCCGTTCCAGGGCACCGACCGCTCCCTCGCCGGCGGTGACCGCCAACGCCAGCAGCTCGGCGATGGTGGGGAACTCCTCGAGCATCCGCTCCTCGCGCCGCCGCACCTCCCGCGTGAGCCATCGGTCGCGGCCGAGGACACCGAGCGCGGTGAACAGCCCGGCGCTGACGAGCAGCGCGACGGGGCTGGTGCCGGACCCGGATGCCACCGACAGCAGCGCCAGTCCGAACGACGCGGCGAGGCCGGTGAACCCCCACAGCACCTGCTCGGCCCTGAACTGCTCGACCGTCAGGTCGCCTCCTGCCTGTTCGAGCCGGCGGCGCACCGACGACAGACCACCGACCCATCGCTCCACGCCTCTGATGAGGTCGCCGAGCATCGGGCCGAGCAGCCGCTCGAACGTCGGGAACGGCGTGAGGGCCCGTCGCTCGTCGAGCAGCCTTGACGGTCGCGGCGTGTCCCGGAGGTACGGCGCCAGCCGCGCGTCCAGCGTGGGCCTGCGACTCAGGGGCGTGCCGGTCACCGCGAGGAACAGCCCGGTGCCGGCGACGAACCCGAGACCGGTGCCCGCCAGTGTCGCGCTCACCGCAGCACCCTGCGCTCGGTCGGGAGCTTTGCGACCTGAAGCATGACCCGGTAGGCGACGAAGCTGACGCCACCTCCGAGGACCAGCACGAGGACGCCGCCGGCGGTGTTGTAGGCGGCGACGGCGCTCGGCTGCGTCGAGAGCAGGAGCAGCAGCAGCCAGGGTGCCGCCAGCGCGAGCCGCGCGGCATTGACCGTCCAGCCCTGCCGGGTCTCGAGCTCGGCGCGGGTCCGTGCGTCCTCGCGGAGGAAGGCACTCAGGGTCCGCAACAGCCGGCCGAGGTCGGTCCCGCCGACCTCGCGGGCCATGCGCAGCGCCTCGACCACCCGGTCCCCGACGGGGTCGGACAGGTTGGTCTTGAGCCGGTCGAGGGACTCGGCGAAGCGCCCTGTCGCGCGGTAGTCCTCCCCGAAGCGACGAAACGCGCTGCGCAGCTGCTCCGGGCCGCGGATCCCCAGCTGTGCAAGGGCTTCAGGCAAGGACAACCCTGCTCTCACCCCACTGGCGAGGTTGTCGACCGCCTCGGGCCACACCTCACGCAGCTCGATGGCTCGCTGCCCGCGCCGCCGTCGTACCAGGGTGAGCGGCAGCAGCCCCGCGAAGCCGCCAAAGGCCAGTCCGATGACGAGGACCCGACTCGTCCCGACGACGAGGACGAACACCACGACCGCCAGCGCGATCGAGGCGCTGAGCAGCTGGGCGGGCGTGACGCCCTCGATGCCGGCTTGCACGAGCAGCTCCCTGGTGCGCGCCTGCCAACCTGCGTGCGTCTGCTGCTGCCTGGGTGGGGTGGTGCGCGCCCGGTAGACGAGAAGGAGGCCGATGCCCAGCACCAGCCCGAGGAACCCACCCACGTCAGTGATCCCCGGCGAGCAGCGACGGCAGGTCGATGCCCGCCCACTCGAATCGCTCTGGGTGCGGTGGATAGCCGTCGGCCCTGCTGAGCCTGCCGTTGCGGGTGACGAACAGGTCGGCTACCTCGACGACGTCGCCCTCGACTCTGCCTGGTACGGCGACGATCTCGCGTACCCGCCGATGCCCCTGGCCGTCCTTGGCGACGTGCACGACGACGTCGACACAGCTCGCGACGGTCGGCACGACGAAGGCGTGACCGACGTTCTCGCCGGCGAGCAGCGGCAGCGTGCACATCTTGACGATGGCCTCGCGGGCGCTGTTGGCATGGATGCTGCACATGCCTGGCAGGCCGCTGTTCAACGAGATCAGAAGGTCCAGGCATTCGCTCTGCCTGACCTCCCCCACGATGATCCGGTCCGGCCGCATCCGGAGCGCCTCCTTCACGAGTCGGCGCAGTTCGATCTCCCCGGTGCCCTCCAGGTTGGCCTGCCGCGTCTGCATCGCCACGACGTCCGGAAGGCCGAGCTTGAGCTCAAAGACCTCCTCGCAGGTGATGACCCGTTCGCGGCCCGGGATGGCGCCGGCGAGACAGTTGAGGAGCGTGGTCTTCCCGGCTTGCGTGCCGCCGGCGACGATGATGTTGAGCCCGGCGACGACGGTGGCCTCGAGGAAGCGGGCGGCCTGCGGGGTGATGGTCTGCAGGCCGACCAGCTCGTCGAGGCTGTTTGCCGTGAGTATGAACTTACTGATGTTGACGCTCATGTGCCGACGGGTTATGTCGGGAATGACGACGTGCAGGCGGCTCCCGTCCGGGAGCATCGCGTCGACGAACGGCGTGCTCAGGTCGACGCGGCGCCCGGTCGACTTCAGCATCTTCTCGACCAGGTCGCGGACCTGCCCCTCGTCGAGGATCGTGTTCGTCAGCTCGGACCGTCCACGCCTGGCGACGAACACCCGTCCGGGCGCGTTGATCCAGATTTCCTCGACGGTGGAGTCGTCGAGGTGGCGCTGCAGCGGACCGAACCCGGCCACCGCGTCGTAGACGGCCCGCGCTGCCAGGTGCGGATCGGTCAGTGGGGTCAGGTTGCTGGTCGAGGCGCGCTCGTCGTAGTCGGCGACGACCTCCTCGACGAGCCGGCGGACGGCCTGCCGGTCCGACACCGGGTCGAGGCCGCGGCGGCGCACGAGCTCCCGCACCTCGTGCTCGACCGTGTCGACCCCCGTCACCCGCCGGAGGCTAGGACGAAAGGTTCATGTCAGGCTAGGGAGGTTGTGGAAAACCGGCCCACCGGACGCCGCGACGACGGCCTCGTGCTGGGAATCCACCTCATCTCGGCGCGCCATCGCCCGGACTTCGACAGGCCGGTCGAAGATGGGCGGCATGACGCTGCCTGCCGTGAACGCCGAGACGCACCCTCAGCAGAACAACGTCCGCCTGGTCGTCGTGGACGACAACCAGCAGCCCGTCTACCTCAAGCGCGCCACTCAGTTGGAGAAGGCGCTGCTGGCAGCTGCCGCGAAGTTGGGTGTCGAAGCCGGAGACCTGCCCGGGCTGCGTGGGCTGTGCGTCGAAGCCGTCAGGTCGGCGGAGATTCACCACAGCTGACCGGCGGGTCTAGGACACACATCGTCCAAGGCATCAGCCGGCGTCGCCGCTCGGTCCAGACCGTCCCAGTACGCCGCTGTGGCACGCCGCCGGCAGGCGGTCGGGTGGTGGGGTGTTCCGTCCCTTCCCGTCGCAGGCCGGACCGGACCGTCTGCTCTGCATCCTCGGCCAATTCCAGGTGGAGGCGCGAGGCGCGCCCCTCACGGGTAGGTGCTGCCATGACGGGGCATCACCTCGTCGCTCATCGGCAAAACGCGATAACCCGTGCGCCATGGAGTCGACTGGTGAGTTGTTGCGCGAGGCGCGAAGGCGTTCTGGCCTGTCGCAATCCGAGCTCGCAGTCCGGGCCGGAGTGACCCAGAGCGTCGTGAGCGAGTACGAGGCCGGCAAGCGGCAGCCGGCGGTGCCGACCCTGGCGCGGCTCGTCGCCGCAACGGGTCATGAACTCACGTTTGGCTTGGAGCGGAGCGACCCCGCGGTGCGCGGTCTGCCCGACACCCCTCTTGGGCGACGACTGCGGCAGCACCGCAAAGCACTGCTTGAAGCGGTCCGCAGTGCGGGTGCCAGGAACCTGCGGGTCTTCGGAAGCGTTGCTCGCGGCGAGGACGGCCCAGACAGCGACGTCGACCTGCCCGTCGACCTGCCCGTCGACCTGCCCGAGGACACCAGCCTGTTCGCGGTCCTGGCGCTGGAGGG
>JAWWOJ010000470.1:0-4091 GCA_033851885.1 Frankiales bacterium
GACCTCCCCTGCGGAGGACCCGCACGACCTCCTGGGCCGCGGGCTCGGACGTCCAGTGCCACATCTGCGCCCCGCACACCGTGTCGAAGACGTCATCGGCGAAGGGCAGCGCCTCGGCCCGGCACACGACCGCAGGACAGCTGTGCTTGTCCAGCCCCCTGGCGAGCATCCGCGGGCCGAGGTCGCTCACGATCAGGCTGCCCCGCCGCGCGAGCTCGACCGAGGCGATCCCGGTGCCGGCGCCGAGCTCGAGGCACTCGCCGAGCGGCCCGAGTGCGTCGTACAAGGCTGCCGGGTAGTGCGGTCTGGCGGCGTCGTAGTCCTCCACGACGTCCTCGAAGGCGAGGGGCTCGCCAGGTCTCACTGCGGCGCCCAGTCCGACCGGGCCGCGAGGTTGAGCCGCGTGAACGCGAGGGCCTCGGCGAGGTCGGCCTCCCGCTCGTACCTGTCTTCGCAGCGCCGGGTGTTGACCTCGACGACGACGAGCCCGTCGAAGCCGTCCTCGGCGAGCCCCTCGAGGAGCTCGGCGCATGGCTGCTCGCCCCGCCCGGGGACGAGATGCTCGTCGCGGGCGGTCCCCATGCCGTCGGCGATGTGGACGTGCGTCAGCCGCTCGCCCATGTCGCGGCGCATCGACAGGGCGTCCGACTGGCTGACGCTCGTGTGGCTGAGGTCGAGGGTGAAGTCGAGGAAGTCCTCCCCGGTGGGGTCCCAGTCCAGCCCGTACGGCGAGACCTGCTGCCCGCGGGCCCGCAGCGGGAACATGTTCTCGACCGCGAAGCGGACGTCGGTCTCGCTCGCCATCTGCTGGATGCCGCCGACGAACTGCCGCACGTAGTCGCGCTGCCACCTGAACGGCGGGTGAACGACGACGGTCTGGGCACCGAGCTCCTCTGCCGCCTCCCTCGCCTTCACGAGCTTGATCCAGGGGTCGGTACCCCACACCCGCTGCGTGATGACGAGGCAGGGCGCGTGGATCGCGAGGATCTCGACCTGGTGGTAGTCGCGCAGCCGCTTGAGCGCGTCGATGTCCTGGCTCACGGGGTCGGTCCAGACCATCACCTCGACGCCGTCATAGCCGAGCCGGGTGGCGATCTCGAACGCGTTGGCGGTGGATTCGGGGTAGACGCTCGCCGTCGCCAGGGCGACGCGTGCCCCCGGTACGGACACAGGCGAGGTTTCAGACATCTTGCCCGCGAGCGTAAGCCCCTCACCGGGGTTGGGGGTCACTAGGCTCGCGGGCGTGAAGCTGCGCACCGACCTCGGCATGCCCCGCGTCCGCGAGGTCGATCCCGACTTCGCCCGCGACTGGATCGAGTTCCCCGACCCCTCCGATCCGGGCAAGGCCGTGCGGGCCGACCTGACCTGGCTGATGTCGTCGTGGACCTGCGTGTTCGGCAGTTCGTGCCACGGCGTCGTCGAGGGGCGGCCCACCGACGGCTGCTGCTCGCACGGCGCCTTCTACAGCGACAAGGCCGACGAGAGGCGGACGGAGAAGTTCGCGAAGCTGCTGAAGAAGAAGGACTGGCAGTTCGCCGCCGTCGGTCGTTCCCAGGGCATCTCGGTCGACGACGAGCTCGAGGGCGAGCCGGCCCGCAAGACCCGCACCGTCGACGGCGCCTGCGTGTTCCTCAACCGTCCCGGGTTCTCCGGCGGCGAGGGCTGCGCGCTGCACGCGCTCGCACTCCGGCTCGGGAGGCACCCGCTCGAGACCAAGCCCGACGTCTGCTGGCAGCTGCCGGTGCGCCGCACCGTCGAGCAGGTGCAGCTCCCCGACGAGGTGACCGTCGAGCTCACGACCATCGGCGAGTTCGACCGGCGCGGCTGGGGCCCGGGCGGCGAGGACCTGCACTGGTGGTGCACCTCGTCACCCGAGGCGCACGTCGGTGCCGACCCGGTCGTCGTGTCCTACGGCCCGGAGCTGGTGGCGCTGATGGGTCAGCAGGCCTACGACGAGCTCCTCCGGCTGTGCGCCGAGCGCACCGGCCTGCCCCTCCACCCCGCCACCGCCGCCGCCCAGGCAGCCGGCCTCGTCGACCTGGGCGAAGTCGGAAGCCGCAACACGTCCTGACAGGTCGGGGCTTCCGACGTCAGGGCACAAGTAGCTGCCGGAGCAGCGTCGCCACCCTGTCCTCGTGGTGCCGAAGCATGGCGCGGGTCACCCGGACCAGCTGCTCGCCGGTGCCTCGGGTGGCCACGGCCAGCTCGAGTGTGCGCAACGTGTCTGCGTTCCACTGCTCGACCCACATGTGGTGCACCCCGTCGATCTCCACGGTGATGCGCAACCACGACCAGCGCGCGTCCAGGTAGCGGGTGCGGCCCGCACGCACCTCGAGCTGCAGCTGGTCCGGGAGCGGCAGGCCGTGGCGGCGGCAGAAGCGCAGGAACTCGAGCTCGCTCTGAGCGGTGGCCCCGAGCTCCACGTCGTCCAGCACGGCTGCGATGAGGGCGTGGCGCGGCAGCCGCGGCATGTCTGCCAACGTCAGGCGCAGTGAGGTCACCGCGGTGAGCCGTTGCTGGACAGCCAGCGTCAGGCGGTGCTCGGCCTGCTCGTCCGTGGCCGCCCATGCGGCTGCGTGCAGCGTCGCCCCGTGCTTGTGCACGAGCCGCAGATGCGGATGCCCCGCCGTCCAGAGCTCCAGCTTCTCGATCCGGTGCGGAACCATCATGAGCAGCGGTCCCTGCACCCGACGCGCCCTTCGCGCGGCGGGGATCGCCACGTCGTGCTGGGACACCTGGAGCCGCTTGGCGCCGAAGTGCACGAGCGCCGCGTCACCCGTCAGCGCCGCACCCACGCCGGCTTTGAGCACGGCCGCCCATCGCAGCTGCAGCGCGCTCGGTTCGCCCGAGTGCGCAACGGCGACCCCGTCGAAGACCGGCTGCCAGCGCTTCGAGTCCAGCTTCCACTCCCACTCGGCTCGGCTCATGCCGGTCGCCAGTGCCTGCTTGCGCGTGAGCACACCGTCCTGGCGCGCGATGATGTCGGGCCAGCACCGCTGCTTCGCCTCCCGGGCCGGTGCGGACATGACGAGCAGGCTTCCAGCGGTTCGCGAACCACGCCCGCTCGGCCGCGAGATCTGTGGACGCGCCGGTCCCTCACGAAGTCGGAATCCGCGACCGGTCAGGACACGTCCGGGCTTCCGACTTCGGCCCTCTGGAAGGATGGGGGCATGCCGACCCTCGTGCTGCTCCGTCACGGCGAGAGCGACTGGAACGACAAGAACCTGTTCACCGGATGGGTGGACGTCGACCTCACCGACAAGGGCGAGGAGCAGGCCAGGCTGGGCGGCCTGCAGCTGCTCGAGGCCGGCCTGCTGCCGACGGTGCTGCACACCAGCCTGCTCACGCGCGCCATCCGCACCGCCAACATCGCCCTCGACTCCTGCCAGCGGGCGTGGGTCCCCGTGAAGCGGCACTGGCGCCTCAACGAGCGGCACTACGGCGCGCTGCAGGGCAAGGACAAGAAGGCCACGCTCGAGGAGTTCGGCGAGGAGCAGTTCATGCTCTGGCGCCGCTCCTACGACGTGCCGCCGCCGCCGATCGAGTCAGGCAGCGAGTGGGACAACGCCACGGACCTGCGCTACGCCAAGCTCGCACGTGACCTGGTGCCGGCGACCGAGTGCCTCAAGGACGTGGTCGAGCGGCTGCTCCCCTACTGGTACGACGAGATCGTGCCCGACCTCCGCAACGGCGAGGTCGTGATGGTGGCCGCCCACGGCAACTCGCTGCGCGCCCTCGTCAAGCACCTCGACGGACTCACCGACGAGCAGGTCGTCGCGCTCAACATCCCGACGGGGCAGCCGCTGAAGTACGAGCTCGACGACGAGCTGCAACCGACGGTCAAGGGCGGCGAGTACCTGGACCCTGAGGCGGCCGCCGCGGCTGCCGCTGCGGTGGCCAACCAAGGACGCTGAGCCCGAAGCCCGGCACCCCCCGCGAATGAACGGATACAGCACTGCTGTTTCTGGCCTCAAAACCGAAGTGCTGTATCCATTCACGGGGGCTAGTCGGGGGCGGCGAAGCGGGCGAAGGCGGCGAGGTTGGCGGTCGACTCGCCGCGCTTCTGACGCCACGCCCACTCCCTGCGGATG
>JAWWOJ010000471.1:0-3187 GCA_033851885.1 Frankiales bacterium
AGGACCTCGGCGAGACCGATGCGCCATACGGGCAGGACGACCTGATCGGTGGCTCCTCCCGGCAGGGCTTCCGGGACGCGCTCACGAGTGGCTCCAACGACCTGATCCACGGTGACGGCGGGGCCGACTACGAGCTCGGCGACAACGGGCAGATCGTCCGCGACATCCTCGATCGATCAGGGGCCTTCGTGACGCCGACCACCGTGCTCGACCCGGCCAGCTACCCGCTGACCAACCGGGTCTCCACGCTGCGGTACGGCGCCTCGCCCCCGCCCGGCTCCGCGGTCGTGCGGCACGGCCTCGCGCCGTCCGGCTCGACCCGGTTCTGCGCGACCCGTGCCACCGGCACCTGCGAGCCGACCGGCGCCTTCGGCGACGACCTGATGTATGGCGACGGCGGTGACGACACGATGTATGGCCAGGACGGCGCCGACATCATGCACGGCGACGCCGGCGACGACGACATGTACGGCGAGCTCGGCAACGACGTCATATACGGCGACGCGGGCGACGACGCCATGCTCGGCGACCGCGGCGGCGTGGTCGACCGGCTGGAGAACGGGAGTCGCTCCGCGCAGGTCAACAAGTCCATGAGCTCGGTCCCGCAGATCGTCTTCCAGGGCCTGGGCAACGGGACCGTCACGCGGCAGACCGATCTCACGCACGACGTCTACGGGGACACCTTCCCCGTCGGCAGCGCGGGCGCGAAGATGGTCTACGACGGGGTCGCCTTCGGAGGCGACGACCAGCTGCGTGGCGGGACCGGTCACGACACGATGCACGGCGGGGTCGGGGACGACCTGATGAACGGCGACTCCGGCGGTGACTACGTCTTCGGAGACGACGGGGCCGACGTGCTCTGGGGCGGCAAGGGCAACGACACCTCCGATGCGGCGCACGTCAACGACCGCACCGACCCGAGCTCTCCCTACTTCGACTCCTACGTCGACTACATCGTCGGCGGCAAGGGCGCGACCAGCGGCCCGTCGGTGGCGAAGACCACCGGGGACCTCGGGTCCGACGTGCTCGACTGGCGGCCGCGCGGCAGCTATCCGAGTGGTTGCGCCAACGCCGCCTGGCCCGTCACGACGGGCAGCACGACGGTCGACCCGTGCACCTGGTTCGTGATGACGAACCTCACCGACAGCGATGTCACCAACAACCAGCACCACCAGGGCATCGACTGGCAGTACGGCGGCTGGGACCGCGACATCATGCAGGGAGACGTCGCTGACAACGGCCCCAACCAGGGCGACCGGCTGCTCGACTGGAATGGCGCCTACAACCTCTACACGCACTGCAATGCGGCCTACGGCGGCTACAACGACGTCCGCCAGCACAGCCCCGACATGCAGGACTTCCTGCAGAAGTGGGCCGCGGCGATGGGTGCCGGCCAGGGCCTGAGCGATGTGACCACCACTGACACGTCGGCCTTCGACGAGCTCGCGTTCGTCTACAACTCCGACAACAGCCACGGAGCCGGCTCGGCCTTCCCGACCACGCCGGGCCACTTCGACGACCCGAACGCCTGCGCCCCCTGACCTGCTGACCGCTTCGAGGTGCTCCAGCCGGCACGTTACGTCGTGACGGCCCAGCGCTTCATGAGGTTGGCGAGCATGCCGGTCCAGCCCTCGAGATGGCCGGGGACGTCCTCGGCTGGTAGGTCGCGGTGGAAGAGCTCGACCACCGTCGCCGGCCCGTCCGGGGTCAGCACGATCTCGACGGTCGTGGAGCCGGGAGGCAGTGAGTCCTTGCCGGCGACACCCCAGGTGAACACCACGCGCCGCGGCGGGTCGATCTCGACGTACTCACCGCGTACGGGGGTCTTGTTGATGTCGAGGGCGAACGTCCCGCCGGGCTCTGGGCGCAGGTCTGCCCACTCGCCGATCCACTGGATCATCAGGGCCGGATCGATGAAGTAGGGGAAGATGGCATCGGGCGGTGCGCTGATCCGGACCGTCGCTGTCAGCACTTCGGCTGTCATCGGGTCTTCATCGGGTCTTCATCGGGTCTTGTTGTGGTCGCGTTCAACGACCTGCTTCAGTCGGCCGAGCGCCGACGGCCAGAGGTCGGAGAGGACCTCGCGGACCGGATCGAGGGCCTGCGGGTCGAGAGCATAGAGCCGTCGCACGCCGTCGCGTCGCTCGCTGAGCAGACCGGCTTTCGCGAGCACCTGAAGGTGATGGCTGACGGCCTGCTGCGTCGCATCGAAGTGTGACGCGATCTCGCCGGCCGCCAGCTCACCGCCTCGCACCAAGCGTAGGATCTGGCGACGGTGCGGATCGGCCAGGGCCTTGAGCACGACGTCCGCGGGATCACCCTGATCGGGGAGGGCTGCCGCTCGCGTTGCACTCATGCCACGAAGGATGTCACCCGACGTGTGCGGAGGCGCGCTGCTGCTCGCGGACGTCGCGGCGGGCGAGGTCGGCGTCGGACCCGTTCGGGTGGCCGGCGCCGGTCTCGACGAAGTCGCGGAGGCTGGTCGGGATGAAGTGGTCCCAGCCGCTCTTGCAGTCGGTGTAGCACGCGAGTTGGGGGGTGAGCCCGACGTGACGGAACCGCAGCTCCGTCGCACCGGATGGCGTGGCCTCGAGGTCGAAGTGCATGCTGGTCCCGACCCAGTCCTCCATGACACACGCCACGTTGGTCCAGCGAACGTTGACGCCGCGTGAGGCCGCGTCGACCCGCATCACCGCCCGCGAATCCGGCCCGAAGGTGAAGGTCAACTCCCCGCCGGTCAGTCCGGAGCCCGCCACCGAGGTCCACCACCCGGCGAGACCGTCGAGAGTCGTCAGTGCGTCGAAGACGTCGTCGGTGGAGCCGGCGAGCGTCAGTCGAGCCTCGTAGTCGTCGTTCATGTCAGTCCTTCTCTCGATAGACCTTCGCTGTTGCACAGGTAAGAGCTTGTACAAGTATTCACTTGTAAACTAGCGACCTCGGGTCACCCATGTCAACAGCGCCGCTGCACCGACCTGGGGCGCCGGGGCCGGTACCTGCGGTTTGTGCGCGAGCGAGTGGAAGACCCCAGCTCGCGCGAACTGGGGCCTTCCCTGTGTCGCTGTCAGACCGGCCGGCGCTCGACGCCCTGCAGTCCTGACTCGAGCATTGCGGCGATCTCGAGGAACAGCCGGCGGGTCGCGGCCAGCCCCTGCTCGGCCAGGTCGAAGCCGAAGTCGACGGCCTCTGT
>JAWWOJ010000483.1:0-4770 GCA_033851885.1 Frankiales bacterium
CGGGGGTTCCCGCTGAGGGAGGAGCCCGATCTCTGAGAGGCTGTGCAGGTGCCCGGTCAGCTGATGCTCGTGGACTCCCCTGCGCTCTGGTACCGGGCCTGGTACGGCGTACCGGACACGGTGCGGAGCCCGCAGGGCGAGCCGGTCAACGCGGTGCGGGGGTTCCTGGACCTGGTGAGCCGCACCGTGAGGGAGCACAGGCCTGCCCGACTGGTCGCGACGCTCGACCTCGACTGGCGGCCGGCGTTCCGGGTGGCGGCCGTACCGACGTACAAGCTGCACCGGACGACCGAAGGTGGCGCCGAGGCGGAGCCACCGGAGCTCGCGCCGCAGGTCGAGGTGATTCTCGAGGTGCTCGCTGCCCTGGGGATCGCCGTTGTCGGAGCCGAGGGGCACGAGGCCGATGACGTCCTGGGCACGCTGGCGACGCGGGAGACCGGCGCCGTGGACATCGTGACGGGCGACCGGGACCTGCTGCAGCTGGTCAATGACGACGGGCCGGTGCGGGTGCTCTACGCCGTCGAGAAGATGAAGCCCTACGGCGAAGCCGAGGTGAGCGCGAAGCACGGCATCCCGGGGCGGGCCTACGCGGACTTCGCGGTCCTGCGTGGTGACCCGTCCGACGGGCTGCCCGGGGTGAAGGGCATCGGCGAGAAGACCGCTGCGGCGCTGGTGAGCCGGTTCGGGAGCATCGAGGGGGTGCTGGCCGCCCTGGACGGCGGCGGCGAGGACGGGTTCCCGAGCGGTGCGCGGGCCAAGCTCGAGGCTGCCCGCGACTACCTGGCGGTGGCGCCCGCGGTCAGCCGGGTCGTCCGGGACCTGCCGCTCCCGGACTTCGACGACGCGCTCCCCCGGGTGCCGAAGGACCCGGCAGGACTGCTGGCCCTGTCGGACCGGTGGGGCCTCGAGAGCCCGCTCGAGCGGTTCTTGCAGGCGCTAGCATTAGCTACTGATGAGTAACCGGGCGTTCTCCGTCCTCAGCCGCACCGCCGAGCTGGCCTCAGCCGCGACCGAGGAGCTCGACGTGCTCGGGGTCGGGATGGGCGCGACCGGCGCCGGCGTGGCGCTGGACGCCGCCAGCCGGGGGCTGCGGGTGGCGGTGCTCGACAAGGGGGACCTGGCCAGCGGGACGAGCTCGAAGAGCAGCAAGCTGGTCCACGGTGGCCTGCGCTACCTCGAGAACTACGAGTTCGGGCTCGTGCGCGAAGGTGTCGTCGAGCGGCAGCTGCTGATGCGGCTGGCCCCCCACCTGGTCCGCCCCATGGACTTCCTCTACCCCGTCTGGCCGGACACGGCCAAGCGGCGGCTGCTCGGGCTCGGGCTGACGACGTACGACGTGTTCGCGATGGCGTCGCTCGCCGGTCGCGGTGGCACCACCCGTCGGCACGAGAAGATCAGCGCCGGCGAAGCAATCGCCCTGGCACCGGCGCTCGAGGACAGCGGCCTGGCCTACAGCTACCTGTACGGCGATTGCGCCACCGACGACGCCCGGCTCGTGCTCGCGGTGGTGCAGGCGGCCCGCCGCTACGGAGCCCTGACGGTGACGCACGCCGAGGTCACCGGCCTGACCACCGACGGCGCCCGGGTGAACGGCGCCACCGTGCTGGACCGGTTCACCGGCGACAGCGTGACCGTCCGGGCGCGGCACGTCGTCAACGCGACAGGCGTCTGGGTCGACCAGCTGCAGGGGTTCGAGCAGCCGGGGCGCAAGGCCGTGGTGCAACCCAGCAAGGGTGTCCACGTCGTCGTGCCCAGGGCGCGGCTGCCGTTGCTGCAGGCGAGCATCTTGCTGCCCAGCAAGCAGGGCGACGGTCGCTCGATGTTCGCGATTCCGTGGGGGCGACAGACGATTCTCGGTACCACCGACACGCCCTACGACGGCGAGCTCGACGGGCTGAGCCTGACGCAGGAGGACCTCGACTACGTCCTGGCGTCCGGCAACGCGGTCTTCAAGCGCGACCTGGTGCAGGACGACGTGCTCGGTGCGTGGGCCGGCGTCCGCCCGCTCATCAGGCAGGAGGGCACCGACAGCATGAGCGACATCAGCCGGCGGCACACCCTCGTCGAGGGCACCGGCGGGCTGCTCACCATCACCGGCGGCAAGCTGACGACGTACCGTCGGATGGCCAAGGACGTCGTCGACCGGATCATCGATCGGGACGGCAGCAAGGCCCGTTGCCGCACCGACGAGATCACCATCTCCGGCACCCGGCCCATGGGTGAGCTGCTGGCCGAGATGCGCGGCCTGGCAAGGGGTCTCGGCATGTCCGAGGAGGTCGCGGAGTCGCTGGTCCGGCAGTGCGGCGAGACCGCGTCGCACGTGCTCAGCCTCGTCCAGGCGGACCGCTCGCTGGGCGCACCCCTGTCACCCCATGCGCCGCACATCGCGGCCGAGGTGGTCCACGCCGCCCGGTCCGAGGGGGCGAGCTCCGTCGATGATGTGTTCAGCCGTCGGATGCGGCTCTCGTTGCGCGCCAAGGACGCCGGCATGCCGGCGGCACCGCTCGCCGCCCAGCTGCTGGCACGGGAGCTCGGGCGCGACGCCACCTGGGTGCAGCAGCAGGTCGAGGCCTATGCGGACGCCGTACGCCTGGAGCGCGGCGTACTGGGCCTGGAGCTGGCCCGCGTCAGCTGACGCTGGACCAGGCCACCACGCCACGCCGTACCCCGTCGACGGCGGCCCGTGCCGTGGAGCGGACCGGCTCCTCCGCGATCGTGGCCACCTGGCTGAGCAGGTCGACGAGCTGCTTGCACGACCGTACGAAGTCGCCCGCGGTGAGGTCGGGGTCGTCGCGGAGCACCTCCTCGAGGTCGGCGCCGGACGCCCATCGCCACACCACCCAGCAGAAGCCCGGGTCCGGCTCGCGCAGGAAGGCGAGCCCGTGCTCGGCCTCGACGTCACGCAGTCGCGACCAGGCCCGCGACAGCTCGTCGAGCCCGTAGCGGATCGCGCCACCGGGTACGTGCGCCACGGCCTCCTCCGGTCGCCGGTTCTCGTAGACCAGCGCGGACACGACCGCCGCGAGTTCGGCGGCCGACAGCCCCTCCCAGGCGCCGGAGCCGAGCGCCTCGACGACGAGCAGGTCGGCCTCGTTGTAGACCCTGGCGAGCTGCCGTCCGCTCTCCGTCACCTGGTCGTCGTGCAGGTACTCGAGCTGCTCGAGCACGGCGCACACCTTGTCGAAGGTCCGGGCGATCGAGTGGGTCTTTCCCTCGACGCGCTTCTCGATGCCGTCGGTGTCGTGCCGCAGCCTGGCCCAGCGCTCGGCCCACCGCAGGTGCTGCTCGCGCTCGTCGCAGCCGTGCACCGGATGCTGGCGCAGCTGCTGGCGCAGCGACCCGAGCTCCTGGTCGTCCGCAGCCGTCGAGCGGGTCCGGCGAGGCCGCTCGGGGTGCAGTCCGAGGGCGCGGATCGACGACGCCAGGTCCCGGCGTGACTGGGGGCTCCGGTGGTTGAAGGCCTTCGGTACCCGGACGTGCCCGAGCGTCTCGACGGCGACCGGGAAGTCGGCCTCCGACAGCCGGCCCGCCCACCGGTCCTCGGTGACGACAAGCGGGTGGGACTGGCCATCCTGACCCACCCCGGGGTCGAGGACGACAGCGAGCCCTGACCGTCGGCCCTGCGGGACCGCGATCACGTCCCCGACCTTCAGCGTCTGCAGGGATGCGGCCGCCTGGGCCCGTCGCTGCGAGGACCCCTGGCGGGCCAGCTCGGACTCGCGGCGCTTCACCGACTGCCGCAGCCGGTCGTACTCCTGGACGTCTCCGAGGTGGCAGCTCATCCCCTCGGCGTAGCCCTCGAGCGCCTCGAGGTTGCGCGCGATCTGCCGGGCCAGCCCGACGACGGACGCGTCGGCCTGGAACTGTGCGAAGGAGCTCTCCAGCAGCACCCGGGCGGCTTCTCGACCGACGCTCCCGACCAGGTTGGCGGCCATGTTGTACGACGGCCGGAACGACGACTTCAGCGGGTAGGTGCGGGTGGACGCGAGGCCGGCGACCTGCTTGGGGTCGACGCCGGGCTGCCACAGCACGACGGCGTGGCCCTCCACGTCGATCCCCCTGCGGCCTGCGCGGCCGGTGAGCTGTGTGTACTCGCCGGGGGTCAGCTCGACGTGGGCCTCGCCGTTGTACTTGACGAGGCGTTCCAGCACGACCGTGCGGGCCGGCATGTTGATGCCCAGCGCCAGCGTCTCGGTGGCGAACACGGCCTTGACCAGGCCGTTGACGAACAGCTCCTCGACGGTCTCCTTGAACGCGGGCAGCATGCCGGCGTGGTGGCCTGCGATGCCGCGTTCCAGTGCCTCGCGCCATTCCCAGTAGCCCAGGACGCGCAGGTCGGCGTCGGGCAGGTCCTTGGTGCGGCGGTCGATGATGGTCCGGATCTCGCCGACCTCGTCCTCGGTGGTCAGCCGCAGGCCGGCCCGGACGCACTGCTCGACAGCGGCGGCACAGCCCGCGCGGCTGAACACGAACACGATGGCCGGCAGCAGCCCGGCGGCGTCCAGGCGTTCGACGACCTCGACCCGGCTCGTCGGGCGGAAGCGCGGGCCACGGCCGTTGTCCCGGCCCCGGCCGCGCCACGGCAACTGGGTGCGGGCCAGGTCCTCGGTGCGGCGGACCAGGTTCGGGTTGATCACCAGCCGGCCAGGCGTCTGGTTGTTGGCCTTGTCCTCGAACAGGTCCATCAGGCGGCCGGACACCATCATGTGCTGCCACAGCGGAACCGGGCGGTGCTCGTCCACCACGACCGTGGTGTCGCCGCGCACCTCG
>JAWWOJ010000488.1:0-7099 GCA_033851885.1 Frankiales bacterium
GGAGGTGCCGTCGCCGTGGCGCTGCTCGCGGCGGGAGCGACCAGCTTCGTGCGGCGCGACGTCAGCGGGTGAGCAGGTCGCGGACGTGCCCGGTCTCGTTGAGGCTGACGAGGCCGCGGCGTCCGTCCCGCGACGCACCGACCCTCGTGAGCGAGGCATAGGCGGGCGCGAACCAGAGGACCTGCGGCTGGCCGGCCACGTGCCCGGCATAGGCGTTGATGACGCCTGCGTGTGTGAAGAGCACTGCTCGACCGCCCGGATGGCGCGCGGCGATCGCCTCGGTCGCTGCGACGACGCCTGCCCGGAAGGCCTGGGGGTCGATGCCGGAGTCCAGCAGCTCGCCCTTCACCAGCGCGTGCCACCGTGGGTCGTTCTCGGCGCGGAGCTCCTCGACCGGCACGTAGGACCCGTGCTCGCGGTCGAACTCCCCCAACCCCTCGTCCACCTCGAGCGGGAGCCCGAGCTTCGCGACGAGGGGCTCCGCGGTCTCCAGCGCTCGGGCCGCGGGACTGCTGTAGAGGTGCGTGACCTCGTCGAGCGCCAGGGCCTCGAGGACGCGGACCGCCTGCTGCCAACCGAGATCCGACAGGCCGGGGTCGGCGGGTCCGCCGTGCTCCGTGGCGTCGACGCGCACGGGCAGCGCGTGCCGGACGAGGACGAGCTCCATGTCACGGCAGACTAATCACGAGTCGACGCGCGACCGCTATGAGGGGAGCAGCAGGCAGCTGTCCCCGAACTCGTGCCAGAGGTAGTGCTCGGCCATGGCGTGCTCGTAGGCCTGCCGCACCAGCTCCGGTCCCGCGACCGCCTCGAGCAGGTGCACGTGACTCGCACCCGGTTCGTGCCAGCCCGTCACGAGGCCGTTGACGACGCGCGCCGGACGCCGTTCGCCGAGGACGAGCTCCGTCCAGCCCTTGCCGGCGCGTACGAAGCCGCTGTCGTCCGTGACCGTCTCGAGCGCGCGGGTGACGGTCGTGCCGACGGCGACGACCCGGCCGCCGCGCCAGCGGACGTGGTTGGCCAGCGCGGCCGTCGCGGCGGGTACGTCGAAGCGCTCCGGGTTCGGCGGCTCGCCCACCTCCGGCGAGGAGACGCCGGTGTGCAGGGTGATCGGGGCGAGCAGGATCCCTCGGGTCGCGAGGTCGGTGACCGTCCGGTGGGTGAAGGGCCGCGCCGCGCTCGGCATCTCCGCAGACCCTGGTTCGCGTGCGAACACGGTCTGGTAGGCCGAGAGTGGCCACCGCTGCGGGAGGTAGCCGTAGGCGATGGGTCGTCCGTGCCGTTCGAGCAGCGCGGTGACGGGTCCCTCGACGGCGACCGCCACGCGGTGCAGCCGGACCTGGTCCGGCAGGGTCTCGAGCACGTCGAGCCAGGTGCCCGCCGGCAGCTCGAGGCGCTCGCCGACGGCGATGTCCGTGACAGGGCCGAACGACAGACCCGCGGGTCGCACCTCGACGACCCAGGTGCCGTCGTCCAGCGCGCTGGCGAAGTGCACCTCCACCTCGGCACCACCCCGGCGCGCGTCGACGCTTGCCGCCAACGTCGCACTGCGATTGACGACCACCAGGTCGCCGGGCTCGAGCAGGTCCGGCAGCTCGAGGAAGACCGCGTCCGTGAGCCGGTCGGGTGCGGCCACCAGCAGGCGCACCTCGTCCCTCTCGAGGCCGCGGGCCTCTGCCGGCTCGGTGGCGTTGTTGGTGGTGTGGGTGCTCATGCGAGCTCCAGTGCGGTCAGGTCCGCGGCGCGGTAGCGGCCGCTGGGCTGCGCGAGCAGCCGCAGGAAGGCCGGGACGACGGTCTCAGGCAGCGGCCGGTCGGTGATGTCCTCGCCCGGGAAGGCGGCCTGGTGCATGTCGGTGCGCATGTCCCCCGGGTCGAACGCCAGCACCCGCAGCTGCGGCTGCTCCTGCGCCAACACCGCGGTCAGGTGGTCGAGGGCGGCCTTGGCCGAGCCGTAGCCGCCCCAGCCCTCGTAGGCCTCGACGGCCGCGTCGGAGCTCAGGTTGACGACCGTCGTCGGGCGGAGCAGCTGGATGAGGGCGATCGGCGCGAAGACGTTGACCTCGTAGACGCGGCGCAGCTCGTCGAGCGGGTAGTCCTCGAGCCGGGGCATCGGCGACGGCCCCAGCGAGCTCGCGTTGTTCACGAGCAGGTCGAGTTGCGGACCTACGGCGTCGCGAAGGGCGAGCTGGTGCTCGCGGTCGGACACGTCGCCGGGGACGAGGATGGCCCCGGCCGGCGCCTCGCTCCGAAGCAGCTCGCCGTCGCGGGCGTCGAGGACCAGCTGCCATCCGTCGCCCGCGAGGGCGCGCGCAAGGGCGAGGCCGAGGCCTCGAGAGGCGCCGGTGATGAGTGCTCTGGGCATCGTGTTCTCCTCGATGTCGGGTTGGGACTATCGTGGAACTTGAAGTCAACTTCATGTCAAGGGAGACGTGCATGGGCCCCGATGACCTGCTCACCGTCGGCGAGGTGGCGCACCGCAGTGGCTTCGCGACGTCGGCCCTCAGGTACTACGAGCGGGAGGCGCTGATCTCCGCGACCCGCACCGCCGGGGGCCAGCGTCGCTACGAGCGGTCGGTGCTCCGGCGGCTGGCCTTCATCAGGGCCGCGCGCAACATCGGGCTCTCGCTCGAGGAGGTGCGTGAGGCGCTCGACACGCTGCCCGGCAGCCGCACTCCGACCAAGGCCGACTGGGCGCGACTGAGCAAGGCGTGGAGCGCCCGGCTGGACGAGCAGATCCGCGCGCTCAGGGCGCTGCGGGAGGGCCTCGACTCCTGTATCGGCTGCGGTTGCCTGTCGCTGCGCAGGTGCGCGATCTCCAACCCGTCCGACGTCGCAGGGACCCGCGGCGTCGGCGCCGTCTACCTGCCGCGCCGACTGACCGACGAGCAGCGCCACTAGCGTGGGCTCGTGCCCGGTGCCCTCCCTGACGGCGACGTCCCGCCGCCCGATGGTGCGCTGCCGGCGCCGGCGCGCAGCCCGTTCAGCGTGTATGTCCACGTGCCCTTCTGTACGACGCGCTGCGGCTACTGCGACTTCAACACCTACACCGATCTCGGGGGCCAGCAGTCGACGTACGCGACCGTGGTCGTGGCCGAGCTCGACCTGATGCGTCGGGTGGCGGCGCCGCCGGCCGCCGACACGGTGTTCTTCGGGGGAGGGACCCCGACGCTGCTGCCGCCGGCCGACCTCGCCAGGATCCTGTCCTCGATCGAGCTCGCGCCCGGGGCAGAGGTGACCACCGAGGCCAACCCCGACTCGGTGGACGAGCGGTCGCTGGCGATGCTGCGCGAGGCGGGCTTCACCCGCATCAGCTTCGGTATGCAGTCAGCCGTGCCGCACGTGCTGACCACCCTCGACCGGACCCACACGCCGGGTCGACCACAGGAGGCTGTCGAGGAGGCCCGCCGGGTCGGCTTCGAGCAGGTCTCGCTGGACCTCATCTATGGGGCACCCGGTGAGTCCGACGCCGACTGGCAGACCTCGCTCGACGCCGCGCTGGCCGCGGAACCGACGCACGTGAGTGCCTACTCCCTCATCGTCGAGGAGGGCACCCGCCTCGGCCGGCAGGTGGCTCGAGGCGAGGTCCCGATGCCGGACGACGATGTGCTCGCCGACCGCTACCTGATGGCGGAGGAGGCCCTCGGCTGCCTCGGCTGGTACGAGGTCTCCAACTGGGGCGAGCCGTGCCGTCACAACCTGGCCTACTGGCGCGGCCACGACTGGTGGGGCGCCGGTCCCGGGGCGCACAGCCATGTCGGGGGCGTCCGATGGTGGAACGTGAAGCACCCCACGGCCTACGCCCAGCGGCTCACCGAAGGCATCAGCCCGGCGCACGCCAGGGAGACCCTGTCGGAGGACGACCGCAGGGTCGAGCGAGTCCTGCTGGAGCTCCGGCTGAGCGACGGACTGCCCGGTGACGTGCTGCGTCCGGCCGGCCGCGCGGCGGCCCAGCGGCACGTGGAGGGGGGGCTGCTCGACGCGCAGGACGACCGCTTCGTGCTGACGTTGCGCGGCCGGCTGCTCGCTGACGCGGTGGTCCGCGACCTCGTCTAGCCCACGGGCTTCCGGCCCGTCACGGCATAGCGGTACAGCTGCACCACGACGGTCAACCCGACCGCCAGTCCGGCGCCCTGCAGCAGCGCACCGCCCCACGTCTGCCGGTACGACACGGGCCGCGCGCGGCCGTCGCGGCGTACCTCGACCGCCAGCTCGGTGCCGGCTGCCGGGACCTTCGCCAGGTGCAGCACGACATCTGCGCCGCCGGCCATGGCGTGCACCCCGTCCGACCGGAGCCCCGTGATGACGGCGGTGGTGGTCGTCGCGCCGGACCACGAGCGGTCGTCGGCGTAGCGCAGCAGCGCGCCGAAGCCGAGGCCCAGCAGGACGGCCAGGAGCAGCACGACGACCTGGGTGCGCGCTGCCGCCGTACGCGGGTGACTGGCGCGCGCGACGTCGCTGGGCTTCACCGGGCCATCGTGCCAGCACACTCGTTGCGACATACACTTGGCACTCACGAGGAAGGAGTGCCAGTGCTGGACGACCGCAAGCTCGAGGTGCTCCGCGCCATCGTGGAGGACTTCGTCGACACGAACGAGCCGGTGGGCTCGAAGACGCTCGCCGAGCGGCACGGGCTCGGCGTCAGCCCGGCCACGGTGCGCAACGACATGGCCACGCTGGAGGACGAGGGCTACATCACACACCTCCACACCAGCGCCGGGCGGATCCCGACCGACAAGGGGTACCGGCTGTTCGTCGACAGGTTGAGCCAGGTCAAGCCGCTGTCACCCGCGGAACGCCGCGCCATCCAGAGCTTCCTCGAGGGCGCGGTCGACCTCGACGACGTCGTCACGCGCAGCGTCAGGCTGCTGAGCCAGCTGACCCAGCAGGTCGCGGTGGTGCAGTACCCCTCGCTGAGCCGCGCCGAGGTACGCCACCTCGAGATCGTGCACCTCGCGCCGAACCGGCTGATGCTCGTGCTCATCACGGACAGCGGCCGGGTCGAACAGCGCGTGCTCGAGCTGCCGGCCGTCGTGACCGACGACGAGGTGAGCCAGTTGCGCAGCGTCTTCGGACAGCGCCTGCATGGCGCCAGGCTCGTCGACGCACCGAGGGCCCTGAGCGACCTTCCGGAGGCTGCACCACCGGCGCTGCGTCCGGTGCTGACCAGCGTGCTGTCGGTCGTCCTCGGCACCCTCGTTGAGCGTCCGGAGGAGCGGATCGCCATCGGCGGCACCGCCAACCTCACGCGGCACGCGCTCGACTTCCCGATGACCCTGCGGCCCGTGCTGGAGGCCCTCGAGGAGCAGGTCGTGCTGCTCAAGCTCATCGGTGAGGTGAACGACCCCACCACCGTGCACGTGAAGATCGGTGAGGAGAACAACGTGGAGGGCCTGCGGTCCACGTCGGTCGTGACCATGAACTACGGACCGGGCGGGCTCGGTGTCCTCGGCCCGACGCGCATGGACTACAGCACCAACATGGGCAGTGTGCGAGCGGTCGCTCGCTACGTCGGCGATCTGCTGGCCGGTTCCTGATGGCGGACTACTACGGCATCCTCGGCGTCGCCCAGGGAGCGACGGACGACGAGATCAAGAAGGCCTACCGCAAGCTTGCCCGTGAGCTGCACCCGGACGTCAACCCGGACCCGTCGGCGCAGGAGCGGTTCAAGGAGGTCACGAAGGCCTACGAGGTCCTCTCCGACCCCCAGAAGCGCCAGATCGTCGACCTCGGCGGCGACCCGCTGTCCCCGGGCGGTGGCGGCGGCGCCGGCGGGTTCAATCAGGGCTTCGGTGGCCTCAGCGACATCATGGACGCGTTCTTCGGTGGCGGCGGCCATCGCGGGCCGCGCAGCCGCGTCCAGCAGGGCAGCGACGCGCTCATCCGCGTCGACTGCGAGCTGTCCGAGACGGCGTTCGGTGCGCAGCGCGAGCTGACCATCGAGACCGCCGTCCGTTGCGGCACCTGCGACGGCCAGGGGACGGCGTCGGGCACCTTGCCGACCACCTGCGAGACCTGCCGTGGTCGCGGCGAGATCCAGCAGGTGCAGAAGAGCTTCCTCGGTCAGGTCATGACCAGTCGCATCTGCCCGCGCTGCGCCGGCATGGGCACCGTCATCGAGCACCCCTGCGGCGAGTGCCACGGCGACGGCCGAGTGCGCTCCCGCCGGACGCTGACCGTGAAGATCCCAGCCGGCGTCGAGGACGGCATGCGGATCCGGCTCGCCGGCGAGGGCGAGGTCGGTCCGGGTGGCGGCCCGCCCGGCGACCTCTACGTCGAGGTGCACGAGAAGCGGCATCCGATCTTCACCCGCAACGGCGACGACCTGCACTGCACGATCACCCTGCCGATGACGGCGGCAGCGCTCGGCACCTCGGTCCCCCTCGAGACCCTCGACGGCGAGGAGACCCTCGACGTCCCGCCGGGCACCCAGCCGGACGAGGTCTTCACGCTCCGGGCGCGGGGTGTGCCGCACCTGCGAGGAACGGGTCGCGGCAACCTGCACGTGCACCTCGACGTGCAGGTGCCGACCAAGCTCGACGACGACCAGATCGAGCTGCTCAGGAAGCTCGCCGCCCTGCGTGACGAGGAGCGGCCGGGGCTCGTCGCCAAGACCGGCGGGCTGTTCGGCAAGCTGCGCGACGCCTTCGACGGCCGGTGACCAACCCGGTCTTCCTCTGCCCGGACCTCGAGGGCGACACGGTGCTGCTCGACGGTCCCGAGGGCCGGCATGCCGCACTGGTCAAGCGACTACGCGCCGGCGAGACGGTCGATCTCGTCGACGGTGCCGGGACCCGCGTCACCGGCACGGTCGTGACGACCACCAGGGACTCCGTCACGGTGGCGGTCGCGTCACGGTCGCTCGAGCCGCCCCCGTCACCCCGGCTGACCGTCGTACAAGCTCTGGCCAAGGGCGACCGGGGTGAGCTGGCTGTGGAGCTGATGACGGAGGTCGGCGTCGACGCGATCGTCCCCTGGACGGCCTCGCGTTGCATCGCGAAGTGGACCGACAAGTCCTTGCAGCGCTGGCGATCGACCGCGCAGGAAGCTGCCAAGCAGTCGCGCCGCGCCTGGTTTCCGTCGGTCAGCGAGGTGGCCTC
>JAWWOJ010000516.1:0-5268 GCA_033851885.1 Frankiales bacterium
TGCAGGGACGCACGAGGGCAGTGACGACGGTGCGTCCTCCGACGTCGTGCCGTCGTCAGGCGCAGAGACGAGGACGCAAGCACCGGGGGAGTCGTTCACTCCCGTCGCCCTGCACGTCCCCGGCGTCAACCGCCGACAGGGGGCGGCCGGACGCCGGTCCCGCACCGAGGGAGGCGGCGGCCGGCTGACCGGAGCGCGTACGCCGGACGGGCGGGCGCGCTCGCTGCACCTCACCGCCACTCTGCGAGCCGCCGCTCCGCACCAGCTCCCGCGCGGGCGGGACGGCGACCTCGTCCTGCACGCCGGCGACCTGCGCGAGGCGGTACGCGAGGGTCGCGAGGGCAACCTCGTCCTGTTCGTCGTGGACGCCAGCGGTTCGATGGCGGCGCGGCAGCGGATGACCGCCGTGAAGGGCGCGGTGCTGAGCCTGCTCACCGACGCCTATCAGCGCCGCGACAAGGTGGGGCTCGTCAGCTTCCGCCGCGACGCCGCCGAGGTGCTGCTGCCCCCCACCTCGTCGGTCGAGGCCGCCGTCCGTCGGTTGACAGCACTGCCCACCGGTGGCCGAACCCCTTTGACCGCAGGGCTTCTCAGTGCGGCGGAGCTGTTGAGGGTCGAGCAGGTCCGCGATCCCAACAGGCGCGCGCTCGTCGTCGTGGTCACCGACGGGCGGCACACCAGTGGTCCGTCGCCTGAGCTTGCCGCCGCCCACGTGAAGCGGCTCGCCGCCGCGACCGTCGTTGTCGACTGCGAGAGCGGACCCGTCCGGCTCGGGCTCGCGCAGGAGCTCGGGCTGCAGCTCGGTGCCCGCACCTACCGGCTGGACGAGCTGTCGGCCGACAGCCTCACCCGTGTCGTGAAGGCGGCCTGACATGCCACAGGGAGTGCCCACTGCCGTACCCGACGACGGACTGACCACCCGCCAGCGCCGCAACCGGCCACTGCTCGTCGTGCACACCGGCGAGATGAAGGGCAAGTCGACGGCGGCGTTCGGTATGGCCCTGCGAGCCTGGAACCAGGGCTGGCCGGTCGGGGTCTTCCAGTTCGTGAAGAGCGCCAAGTGGAAGGTCGGCGAGGAGACCGCCCTGAAGGTCCTCGGGGCCTCGGACGAGGGCGGCTCCGTCACCTGGCACAAGATGGGCGAGGGCTGGTCCTGGACCCGTAAGCAGGGCACCGACGAGGACCATGCCGCCAATGCCCGCGAGGGCTGGGAGCAGATCAAGCGAGACCTCGCCGCCGAGACCTACCGGTTCTACGTGCTCGACGAGTTCACCTACCTGCTCAAGTGGGGCTGGCTCGACATCGAGGACGTCGTGGCGGCGCTCACGAACCGCCCAGGTCAGCAGCACGTCGTCATCACCGGGCGCGACGCGCACCCTCGGCTGGTCGAGATCGCCGACCTCGTCCTCGAGACCACCAAGGTCAAGCATCCGATGGACGCCGGCCAGAAAGGGCAGCGAGGCATCGAGTGGTAGCCCTTCCGCGCGTCGTCATCGCCGCCCCGGGCAGTGGGGCCGGCAAGACGACCGTGGCCACCGGCCTGATGGCTGCGCTCCGGCAGCGCGGACTCCAGGTCAGCCCGCACAAGGTGGGACCGGACTACATCGACCCGGGTTACCACGGTCTCGCCGCCGGGCGGCCCGGGCGCAACCTCGATCCCGTGATGGTCGGTGAGCGCCTGGTCGCGCCGTTGCTCCTGCATGGGGCGCGCGGCTGCGACATCGCCGTCATCGAGGGCGTGATGGGGTTGTTCGACGGTCGGGGCTCAACCGAGGAGGGCTCCACCGCGCACGTGGCGCACCTCCTCGAGGCGCCGGTGATCCTCGTCGTCGACGCGAGCTCGCAGTCGACGAGCGTCGCCGCCCTCGTGCACGGCTTCCTGAGCTACGACGAGGACCTCGACGTCGCGGGCGTGATCCTCAACAGGGTCGCCACCGACCGGCACGAGGCGATGCTCCGCGACGCCCTCGCCGGCCTCGTCCCGGTCGTGGGAGTGCTCCGCCGCGATGCGCAGGTCGAGACGCCGAGCCGCCACCTCGGTCTGGTTCCGGTGGCCGAGCGCGCACCGGAGGCCATTGCCGCGGTCGAGCGCCTCGGCCGCATCGTCACAGCCGGGGTCGACCTCGCCAAGATCCTCGAGATCGCTTCCACTGCAACAGATCTGGACGCGTCGCCGTGGGAGCCGCCGACGGTCGACCGGGGCATCCGGCCCGTCGTCGCGATCGCCGGCGGACCGGCGTTCACGTTTGCCTATGCCGAGACCTCTGAGGCCCTCGCCGCGGCCGGAGCCGAGGTCGTCGTCGTCGACCCGCTGCGTGACCCTGCCCTCCCCGATGGGACCCGGGCCCTCGTGCTCCCTGGCGGCTTCCCCGAGGTGTACGCCGAGCAGCTGGCGGCCAACGAGGGGTTCCTCGCGGCGGTCCGCGACCACCTCGACGCCGGTCGGCCGGCATATGCCGAGTGCGCGGGGCTGCTGCTGCTGTGCAAGGCGCTCGACGGCACCGCCATGGTCGGGCACGTCGACGCGATCGCGACCATGACCCCCCGACTCACCCTCGGCTACCGCACCGTTGTCGCGCACTCCGACACCGTCGCGGCTGCGGAGGGCAGCGTGCTGGTCGGCCACGAGTTCCACCGCACGACGGTCGACCCGCGCGCCGGCAAGCGGCCCGCTTGGCAGCTGCAGCACGACGGCAGCGTCGAAGGCTTCACCAGGGGCGAGGATGTGCTCGCCAGCTACGTGCACCTGCACCCCGCCGGAGCGCCCGACCTCGCGCTGCGGCTCGTCGAAAGGGCCGCCTCATGCTCGTGATCGGTATCGGAGCCCGCACGGGCGTCACGGTGGACGAGCTCGAGACACTCGTCGTCGAGGTCCTCGGCGACAAGGTCGACGAGGTCATCGCCGTCGCCACCCTCGACACGAAGGCGCAGGAGACCGGGCTGCGGATGCTCTGCGTCCGGCGCGGCTGGAACCTGCACAGCCACACCGCCGAGCAGCTCGCGGCCGTCGACGTACCGACCCCCAGCAAGAAGGCCAAGGCGGCTGTCGGCACGCCGTCGGTGGCCGAGGCGGCTGCCATGCTGCACGGCAAGCTCACGAAGACCAAGGCGAGCAGCGACGTCGCCACCGTCGCTGTCGCGAAGGTGCCATGAAGCAGGGCACTGTCGCGCTCGTCGGCGCGGGTCCCGGCGACCCCGGCCTGCTCACCGTCAAGGGTGCCCAGCTGCTCGGCGAGGCGGACGTCGTCCTCGTCGACCGGCTGGTCGACCCGAGCATCCTCGAGCACGTGCGCGAGGAGGCCGAGGTGATCGACGTCGGCAAGGCGAGCTGGACCGGTACGGCACCCCGCCAGGACGAGATCAACTCACAGCTCGTGGCGTACGCCCGGTCCGGCAAGAAGGTGGTGCGCCTCAAGGGCGGTGACCCGTTCGTCTTCGGTCGCGGCAGCGAGGAGGCGGAGGCCCTCGTGGCGCACGGGATTCCCTTCCAGGTCGTACCTGGGGTGACCAGCGCGATCGCCGCGGCCGCCTACGCCGGCATCCCGGTCACGGCCCGCGGCTACACCCAGGACGTCTGCATCGTGACCGGTCACCTCGACCCCGACGACGAAGCCAGCCAGGTCCGCTGGCAGGCCCTCGCGACCGGACCGGGGACCCTTGTCATCCTGATGGGGCACGACCGGCTGCCACTGCTGACCCAGAGCCTCATCAAGCACGGCCGGTCTGCCGACACCCCCGCTGCCTGCATCCAGCAGGGCACGACCGCCCAGCAGCGCGTCGTCGTGAGCACCCTCGAGCACCTGGCCGCGGAGGTGGCCGCGGCGGGGCTGAAGGCGCCCGTGGCCACCATCGTCGGCGATGTCGTGAGGCTCCGGGAGACGCTGCAGTGGTTCACGACCCCCTGAGGCACCACGGTGACGCGGAGACCGCACCGGGTCTGCTCGACCTCGCGGTCAACGTCCGTGGCGACGCGCCGCCTGCCTGGTTGGTCGGACGGTTGGAACGGGCGCTTCGGCAGCTGGCCCGCTACCCCGACCCGCGGCCCGCGACTGCCACGGTCGCCACGCGGCACGGGCGGGACCCCGAGGAAGTGCTGGTCACCGCCGGCGCTGCCGAGGCGTTCGTCCTGCTCGCCCGCGCCCTGCAGCCGCGGTACGCGGTGTGCGTACACCCGAGCTTCACCGAGCCGGAAGCGGCCCTGCGGGCGGCCAGGCACGAAGTGCACCGCGTCATCCTCGACCCGCCGTACCTGCTCGACCCGGGCCACGTCCCCGATGAGGCGGACCTGGTGGTGGTCGGCAACCCGACGAACCCGACCGGTGTCGTGCACGAGCGGCTCGCCGAGCTCTGCCGGCCGGGCCGAGTCACCGTCGTCGACGAGGCCTTCATGGACGCCGTCCCGGGTGAGCCGCACTCGCTGAGCGCGGCACGGCTGCCGGGCCTCGTCGTGGTGCGCAGCCTGACGAAGACCTGGGCCCTTGCCGGGTTGCGCGTCGGCTACCTGCTCGCCGAGCCGGCTCTGGTGGACCGGCTGCGCGAGGCCCAGCCGTTGTGGTCGGTCAGCACCCCGGCCCTGGCCGCTCTCGACGCCTGCCTGCAACGCGGGCCGGTGCGGCAGGCGGAACGGGATGCGGCAGCTGTTGCCGACGAGCGCGAGGCGCTGGCCGCTGCCCTGACGGAGCTCGGGGTCGAGGTCGCCCCGGGCAGCCAGGCGCCGTACCTGCTCTGCCGGGTCCCCGGCCGGCCGGACGTGCGGGAGCGGCTCAGAGAGGCGGGGGTCGCAGTACGGCGAGGCGACACGTTTCCGGGTCTGGGACCTGAGTTCTGGCGCACCGCGGTACGGGATCCTGACGCAACAGTGACGCTTGTCTCAGCGTTGCGTCGGGTACTCCGGGCGGAGACACGCGAACTTCACATCTAGGTCACGTGTGAAAACGTCACTGCGGGTTAGGTTAAGAACCATTCCCCCACGGCGTCGAGTCAACGCTGGAGCGATCCAGCGGGAGCGAGCGTTGATCCCGCAGGCGACAACTGGTCGCCTGCCGGGGCCAGGACGGAGTGCGAAAGCGGCGCTTCGAACCTGAGCACCCACAGCCTGACAAAGGAGCCCTCCCGCACGTGGACGCCGTGATCCGCAGCCTCCGTGCCTCTGGTGCGCCGACCGACAGGGCGCACGCGATGCCGCGCGTCTCGGTCGTCGTGCCGACGTATAACGAGGCGAAGAATCTGCCGCATGTGTTCGGGCTGATGCCTGACGTGCATGAGGTG
>JAWWOJ010000562.1:0-6297 GCA_033851885.1 Frankiales bacterium
ACTGGTAGTCATTCGGCAAGGAAAGGAAGCGTGGCGTTCCCGCCGGGCCATGGCTGCGCAGTCAGGTGGTGCGGCCTCGAGCGTGCTGCAGCACGCTGTCAGCGGGCAGTGACCGCGCCACGACCGACGCTGCGAGCTGACCGAGCTTGAGGTTGTGATCTCGCGCATACCAGCGCAGCGCGTTGAAGGCCTCCTCCATGTCGAGGTTGCCGTGCTGCGCCAGGATCCCCTTGGCCTGCTCGAGGACGACCCTGCTGCTGAGGGCGGCTTGGAGCTGTTCGTTGAGCAGGTTCCAATCGGCGGTCAGCCGATCCTGCACGAGCGCCACGCTCGCGACATCGGCGAGTGCCGTCGCCAGCGAGAGGTCGGCGGCGTTCAGCTGTCCGATTCGCGGGCCGAACAGACCCAGCGCCCCGAGCACGGTGTCCCGCAGGTGCAGGGGTACGGCATGGACGCTCTGGAACCCTGCGGCCAGCGCGTGCGGGACGAACTCAGGCCAGCTGTCGGCGGCGGCGGCGAGATCCGCGACCGCAACCGGTTGACCTGTTCGGTAGCAGTCTCGGCACGGCCCCTCATCCCGTTGGACCTGGAACGTCTCGAGCTCGCGGGTGTGCTCGGAGGAGGCGGCGACGACGTGCAGGACGCCGTTGCCGTCCGCGAGGAGGATCCCGGCCGAGCCGACGTCGAGGATGTCGACGCAGTTCCTCACCAGTCCGCTCAGCAGATCAACGACGTCATAGCCGGCGGCCAGGCTTCTCGCCAGGGACACGAAGGCCTCCGTGACCTGGCGTTCGCGCGACACCATCAGCCGCCGCCGGGCAACACGTCGCCGCTGGGCGGCCACTCGCCGTCAGGAGTGAGGACGAGCCGTCGTTCGATCACAGCCCAGGCCAGTGCGCTGGCCGTGATCCCGAGTGCGTAGGCGTGGGCCCGGAGCCGCATCACTGCGGCCGCTGCGGTCAGCTCCCAACAAGCCATCATCATGCCGGTGGCCTGATAGACCTCGACCCGATCGAGCCCGTCCCAACCCGCGGGTCCGTCGCCCGACCCGGCAGCGGCCGCCATGTGATCTGCCAGCGGTTGCGCGGCCAGCCGGGCTGCGAGCAGCCCTCCCGCCAGCGCCTCCACCGTCAGTTCCCCGCCCTTTCGGCGGAACAGGTCGAGCGCACCGACGCGGCTGCTCGCCAGCGACACGGGAAGCGCGAAGACGGCGTGGACACCCCGGTCCATCGCCGCTCCGGCGAACGTCGGCCAGCGGTTCTCGTCGCGATCGCGGAGGTCCGGAGCCATGACCGGTTGCCCTTGCCGCACGGCGTCAAGGCACGGTCCCTCGCCGAACGTGAACTGCAGCTCGTCGAGATGCCGACTCAGGTCGCCGCTCGATCCGAACGTCCCGTGCGTCGCCCCCTCGTGAATGACGGAGACGGCCGCCCCATCGACACCGAGCAGGTCGACGCAGGCCAGGCACAGCCGATCGGCAATGTCGCGCGGAGACCCTCGCTGCGACATGACGGCGTTGAGGCCGCTCCGCACCCGCTGCGCGTCGTCCACGCACGACTCCCCACACTCAGCTGCGCAAGCAGCAGCATCTGGCCATCATTTCACGTGTGGTACAGGGAGTGGCCAGAAGTCCCGTTTCGGGTTATGCCCCTTGGCAGACGGCGGTAGGGTCGGTTCCGTCATCCCGTCCAGATCCCGCGGGTTCGCGCCGCCGACGGGACTCGATCGTGACGATCCGGCAGGAGCCCTTCTGGTGCCGCCGGGCTACTGAACCCGACGTGCTGTGCCTCGTCGGCGAGCTGGACCTGGCCAATGAGCACTTGCTCGCTCCGGTGCTGGAGAACGCGCAGCGGCGGGTCGCTGGGATGGTTCTTGTCGACGTCTCCGCGGTCGAGTTCCTGAGCCTGCAGGTCATGTTCCAGCTTGCCGAGCTTCATCGCGACCTGCACTCTCAGGGGAGAGGCCTCGTACTCCGTGGCGCTGGAGCGTGGCTGATCCGCCAGTTCGCGCTGCTGGTGTCGGACGCGGTTCCTGCCGGGTCAGCAACACCGACCTTCGAAGCCCCGGCGTGACGCGCTCCTCAGGTGACGGGACGGCCGCCGTGAACGACTCGCAGCGGTCCGGCGCCGCGCGGACGCGGCATCGTCTGTGCGGAGATGGCGGACGTGGCGGCGAGGAAGTCCGACGCCGGCACGGGCGGCGCCCACAGGTAGCCCTGGAAGTGCGTGCACCCCAACCGTTGCATGGCCGCAAGCTGGGCCGTGGTCTCGATGCCCTCCGTCACCGTCGTCAGCTGCAGGGAGTGCGCGATGGCGACGACGGCGCCGGCCAACCGGGCCTCGATGCCGCCGCGCTCGACGCCTGAGACGAACTGCTTGTCGACCTTCAGCACGTCGACCGGCAGCTGCGCGAGGTAGCTGAGGGACGAGTAGCCCGTGCCGAAGTCGTCGATGGCGATCCGCACGCCGAGTTGCTTGAGCTCGGAGAGGATGCCGGCGGCGATGTCGATGTCATCGACGAGGACGGACTCCGTCAGCTCGAGGGTCAGGTGGTCCGGCGGCAGGCCGGAGCGGCTCAGCGCCTCGCGGACGTGCTCGACGACGAGCCCGTCCCCGAGCTGGCGGGCCGAGACGTTGACGCTCACGGTCAGGCCGGTCCACAGCGCGGTCTGCCGGGTGGCGTCCATCAGGACCTGCCGTCCGATGGGCACGATCATGCCGGTGGTCTCCGCGACAGGGATGAACTCCTGAGGCGGTACGAGTCCCAGCTCGGGGTGCTCCCATCGCACCAGGGCCTCGCTGCCGACGACCCGACCGAGGACGGCGTCGACCACGGGCTGGTAGTGGACGACAAGCTCCTGCTCCTCGATGGCCGAGCGCAGGTCCCGCTCGAGGCGGCTGCGGGCCTGCAGGTCGATCCGCATGCTGGGGGTGAACACGATCGAGCGGCCCTTGCCGAGAGCCTTCGCGCGGTACATCGCGACGTCGGCGTCGCGCAGCAGTTCCTCGGGGCTGTTGTCGACGTCGCCGGAGCACAGGACGACCCCGGTGCTGGCGCCGATCGAGACGTGGTGGCCGGGCACCCGGAAGGGCTGGCTCAGGGCCTGCCGGATCCGCTCAGCAGCGCCCTCGGCCTCGTGCGGCGGAGTGCTCGTCAGCAGCACCGCGAACTCGTCGCCGCCGAGCCGGGCCACGAGGTCGTCCCCGCGGACACTGCCGACGATCCGGTCCCCGACGAGGCACAGCAGGGCGTCCCCGACCGGGTGGCCGAGCGTGTCGTTGACGAGCTTGAAGTCGTCGAGGTCGATGAACAGCAGGCTGACCTGCCGGGCGGAGGCTCGGGCCGCCTTGAGCTTCTCGAGGAAGTCGGTGCGGTTCGGCAGCCCGGTCAGCGGATCCTGCCGGGCCTGCCGGGTGGCGTCGCCGACAGCCTGGTGGAGGGCGGCGACGGTACGGGCGTCGTTGAGCGCCAGGCCGGTGTGCTCGGCGAAGGCCAGCAGCATCTCGCGTTCGGTGTCGCTGTAGCTGCGTCCCGACCGCCGCGTGGCGAGTACCAGGCTTCCGACGACCTCGGAGCCGTGGTAGACGGGCGCAGCCATCGAGGACCGGACACCGTCGGAGGTGAAGGCCTCCAGGGGCAGCTCCGCGTTGGCGTAGTCCTCGGTCACGATCAGCGCGCCCTGGCTGATCGCCAGGCCGCCGATGCCCTCGCCCACTCGTGAGCGCCGGGTCCGCTCGCGCATCTCGGGCGACAGGCCGATGCAGGAAGCGAGCATCAGCATCTGAGGGTCATCGGGGTCGACGAGACGCAGACCGGCGATCTCGTCGCCGATCAGCTCGGAGGCCCCCTCGACGATCGTGTGCAGGACCTCGTTCAGCGGGCGCCGCGTCGAGATGGAGCGCTGGATCCGGGACAGCCGCTCGAGCAGGGCCTGCCGCTCGCCGAGGGAGTCGAGGAGTCCCTGCCGGTGCAGGGCATCGGCCTCGCTGGCCGCCCGACGGGTGCGCTCATCGTGCAGAGCGCTGCGCGCCTGCAGGGCGAGGGTCAGGACCCGTGCGAAGCCGCGGAAGAGGCTGCGTTCCTCGCTGTCGAAATCATCGGGGAGACGTCGGCCGAGCAGCAGGTTGCCGCCCGGTATGCCGTCGAACGCGACGACCACCACGCTGCACGGGCCGGCGCCCGGCACGTCGAGGGTCTTGAGCTCGCCGTACGAGGCCGCGAGCAGTTCGTCCCTGGGCACCGCGTCAGCCGAGTACCCGACGCTTGCCAGCACCTGATCGGCGGACGCGGCAGCGCCGACGTCGGCCTCGAGCGACTCCACCATGTGCTCCACCGCGCGCTGGACCACATCGGCGCCTGCGGGCACCGCAGCGACGAGCGCGAGCATCTCGGTGAGCTGCTGAGTGGACCAGCTGGTGGCCTTGGGTACGGTCATCCAATCGCCAGCACCACGAGCGTCTGGTTGTGAAAGCCGCCGACGGCGGAGTCGCGGGCGATCTCGCCATAGGTGTAGAAGCCCGCGACAGGTGCGCCGCCCGCATGGTCGGCGATCCGGGCGACCTCGAGCTGGCTGCCGTCGTCGCCGAGCACCCCGCGCCGGGCGATGCAGTCGAAGGCCAGCAGGCCCAGTGGGGGTCGCTCACCGAGGGCGCCCAGTGCCGCCTTGCACGCCGCGTCGGTGGCGGTGAGCACTGAGTCGTCGTCGCCCTCCATGATCCAGGCGAGCCCACCCTGTGGGACGCGGGCGATGCAGATCAGCGACCGCTGCTCGAAGTCGGCCTCCGCCACCATGCGTACCTCCTCGGTGCTGCGACGGCTGAGCCCGAGTGGGTGGGTGAGCGCGAAGCGGGTGAAGGCCTGCGCGTCGGTGTGGGCTTCCGGCGGAGCGCCGAGGCGTCGGAGGTAGACGTCCAGCGCCGGCTCGTCGTTGAGGCTGAGCACACGGACGTCCTCACTTGCCGTGACGACCATCGCGTCGCCCACCCGGCGCCAGCCGTGGTCGACCCCGAGCCCGAACGGCGCGTCCGATCCGATGGCCGCGGCGACGACACACCCGGTCAGCACCTGGTCCTCGTACAGCTGTGTGGTCTGCACCATGCGGAGGTCGTCGCCGGCGCAGCCGCCGACCAGGGGGACCTCGGCGCCGACCGTCGCGTAGGCCCCGCGCACGATCTCCTCCTGGTCACCCGCAAGCCCATCGCTCAGCAACAGCAGCACCCGGTACGGGGAGGCCGCGACCTCCGCCGAAGCCCTCGCCACCTCGGTGCCCGCGGCGCGGAGTCCGAGCTCCTCGACGGACGCCTGTGCCGTCGCAACGGCGAAGCCGCTCCCGCCGAGGGCCATCACGACGACGCTGCTGCCCGTCGCGCCGGAGGAGGTGATCTCACCGGAGCTGGAGCAGCCGATCACCTTCACGCCCGGAGCCGTGGCCCGCGCTGAGGCGAGGAGCTGTGTCAGGTCATAGGAGTCGGAGGCGAAGACGATCAACAGTCGGGCATCCGACCGCCCGGCGAGCGCCTGTCCGCACGCATCGGCACCCGCCGCCGTGGCCTCAGCCAGCTGCGACGTACCCGAACCCACCCAGCGCACAGCCACGTCCATCTCCCTCACCTCAACGAGAGGCATCGGCAGCGCGGAAGTGGCTCTGGACAGCTACGGAGGAAGATCACCAAAAGGGACTAGGCGACACGGCACCCGGACGACCGCCGTTCAGCCGGATCGTGACGCCAGCAAGCCCTCGCAGGCAGCCGCCATGTCCAGCAGACCGACCAACCGGCCGTCGTCCACGATCGGCAGGTGCTTCACCCCACTGGCGAGCATCAGCTCAGCTGCCTCGCTGATCGGCGTGTCAGGTCCCGCGGTCACGGGGGTCCTCTGGACGAGATCGATGATCCGGGTGCGCTCGACGTCACGTCCGTCGGCGACGACCTGCGCGATGTCAGCGTCCGTCACGATCGCGAGCGGCACCCGCGCGGGATCGTCCGTGGTGACCACCAGCGCGCTCGCCCCCGCACGCTTCATGAGATAGGCCGCGGCCGCGACGTGCGCCTCCCGCTCCACTGTCGTCGTGGCCGGCTTCATCAGCTCACCGGCAGTCACCACGTCGAAGGCCGCTCCAGGGCCACCGGCTCAGCCCTGCACTTCGTCGATGGACTGCACATGGCCCTCCTGGACGCGCAGGATCGCCTCCTTGCCGCGGAACAGGACAAGCCAGCCGTCCTCCCGCTCCAGTTCCACGTCCTCGTAGCGCTCCTTGACGACCTGAGTCTCGTCGCCGTACACCATGTCGTAAGTCGG
>JAWWOJ010000572.1:0-4212 GCA_033851885.1 Frankiales bacterium
GCTCGGCACGCACCCGGGCGGGCTGCACATCGAGCTCACCGGCGACGAGGTCACCGAGTGCCTGGGCGGGGCCTACCAGCTGACCGATGCCGACCTGGCCGGCCGCTACGAGACGGCCTGCGACCCGCGCCTCAACAACGGCCAGTCGCTCGAGCTCGCGTTCCTCGTGGCGGAGATGCTGCAGCGCCGCTGACTCAGGTCTGCGTGAACGTGACGCTGCTGTTGTTGGCGCCGTCGGTGACGGCGACCTGCCGCGGCCCGGGGATCGGCTGGGGGTCGTGGGCGCGCAGCGTCGTGGTGAAGAACCCGAAGCCGTCCGACGTCGCTGTCACGGTGTCGCCGGCGCCGTTGATCTGGGTCACGTAGGTCACGGTGATGGTGGCGTTCGGCGCCCAGAAGTTGCCGGTGACGGTGATCTGGGTGTCGTTCGGTCCGCTCGTCGGGTCGATCGTGACCACCGGTTGGTTCTGGCTCGCGGTGGAGGTGGCCGTCGCCGTGGCCGTCGCGGTCGCGGTCGCGACGGGGGTCTGCGACGGCGGCAGGTAGGTCACGCGCGGAGGGGCGGACACGGCCGGTGCCTGCGTGGGCGACGGGGTGGTCACGGGTACGACGATGACCGGCGCCTGCGTCACCAGCGGGAAGTTCTTGACCTGGGCCTCGACGGATGCGTTGCGGGCCCGCGACGCCAGCAGCCCGCCGCCGATGCCGAGGGCGACAGCGACCACCAGGCCGAGGGTGATCAGGGACACCGAGTAGGGCCGCCGAGCCTCGTCCTCCCACTCCTCGTCGTCGTCCTCCTCGAACGGGACCGCTGAGGCCAGGGCCTGCTGGGCATGCGCCTCGACGCGACCGAGCAGACCGTCGCGCTCGGCGTCCGGCAGCGCGACGACGGTCAGCCCGCTCAGCAGGCGCCGGGCCCGCTCCATCGCGTCGAGAGCGTTGGCGCAGCGTTCGCAGGACTGGGCGTGCCGACGGGTCGTCGCGTCGCGGGCGGCGGGCTGGCCGCCCTCGGCGAGCCGCGCGAGTGACGCGAGGTCGACGACGTGGCCGGACAACGACAGCGACGGGCCGCCGAGCAGGGCCGGCAGGAACGCGAGCCTGGCGGCCCCGACGACCTCCATGGCGCTGTTGGCGTCGAGGTTGAGGACGGTGCCCACCGAGGCGGCCGGCAGGTCGTAGGAGTCGCGCAGCAGCAGGGCGGCCCGTTCGCGCTCCGGCCGGGCCTCGAGCGCCTCGGCGAGCCGGGCCTGGTTGGCGTCGCCGCCCAGCACACCGCCGCCGACGGGCAGATCGTCGTCGCCGGTCCCGGCGACCTGGCGCGCGAGCACGCGGGCGCGGGCGAACCACCACCCCACGGGGTCGGCGAGGTCCTCGCTGCGCGCGGCCTCGACGAGGTCGAGTGCGCTGCGCTCCACGACCTCCACCGCGTCCTCGGGCCCGCAGCCCAGGCGGCGTACCGCGTCGTGTACCCGGTCTGCGTGCACGCGAACGACCGCAAGGAGGTCGTCCGCGGTCAGCACATGACTAACTTAGAGGCGTGCTCGTCGACCTGCGCAGCGACACCCTGACCCGCCCCACCGCCGGCATGCGTGCCGCGATGGCCGCCGCTCAGGTGGGTGACGACGTCTACGGGGAGGACCCGACCGTCAACGCGCTCGAGGAACGGGTCGCGGCGCTGTTCGGTCACGAGGCGGCGGTCTTCGTACCGTCCGGAACCATGGGCAACCAGATCTGCCTGCGGCTCGTCGTACCCGCTGCGGGTGAGCTGCTGTGCGATGCGGATGCGCACGTCGTGACCTACGAGCACGGGGGAGCGGCGCAGCACGGCGGCATCCAGTCGCGCACCGTCGCCGGTGGCCTGCTGACCGCTGACGTCGTGGCCCGTGAGCTCCGCCCGGCCGGCTGGGGGACGGTGCCTACCGCCGCCGTGTCCGTCGAGCAGACCCACAACCGCGGCGGCGGCGCGGTGCACCCGCTGTCGGACCTGCAGGCGCTCCGCGAGCTGACCAGAGCGCACGGCGTCAACCTGCACTGCGACGGCGCCCGGATCTGGAACGCGCACGTGGCATCGGGGGTGTCGCTCGAGGTCTACGGCAGGCTGTTCGACTCGCTGTCGGTCTGCTTGTCCAAGGGCCTCGGCGCCCCGGTCGGCTCGGTGGTCGTCACGTCGGCCGCCCTCGCTGGGGAGGCCCGGATCCTGCGCAAGCGCCTCGGGGGTGGCATGCGGCAGGCCGGGATTCTCGCTGCCGCCGGGCTCTACGCCGTCGACGAGCACCTCGAGCGGTTGGCGGAGGACCACGCCCGGGCCGCTCGCCTCGGTGCCGCACTTGGTGTGCAGACGGCCACCAACATCGTCGCGATCACCGCCCCCGACGCGCGGGCCTTCGCCGCCGCGGCCCGCGAGGACGGCGTGCTGCTCGGCGTCGTCGGGCCGACGCGCGTGCGGGCAGTGGTGCACCTCGACGTCGACGACGCCGGCATCGACCACGCCACGAAGGTGCTCAGCAGCCTCAGGTGACGAGGCGGCGGCCGACCAGCGGGGGCAGGTCGCGGCAGGCCTTGGCCAGCTCGGACAGGTCCTCGCCGTACAGCGCCTGAGGGCCGTCGCAGAGCGCGGCCTGCGGGTCGGGGTGGACGTCGACGATGATCGCGTCGGCACCCGCGGCGATCGCCGCCCGGGACAGCGGGACCACGAGGTCACGCCGGCCACCCGAGTGCGACGGGTCGACGACGACCGGCAGGTGGCTGAGGCTGTGCACCATCGGCACGGCGGCGATGTCGAGGGTGTTGCGGGTCGCCGTCTCGAAGGTCCGGACGCCGCGCTCGCAGAGCACGATGTCGAGATTGCCGCGCTGCGCGATGTACTCGGCGGCCATCAGCCACTCCTCGTAGGTCGCCGTCATGCCGCGCTTCAGCATCACCGGCTTGCCCGCGGACCCGACGGCCTGCAGCAGCGCGAAGTTCTGCATGTTGCGGGTGCCGACCTGCAGCATGTCGGCCCACTCGGCGACGAGGTGCACGTCGGCGGCGTCGACCACCTCGGTGACGATGGGCAGCCCCGTCTCCTCGCGGACGTCGGCGAGGATCCGCAGACCCTTCTCGCCGAGACCCTGGAAGGCGTACGGGCTCGTCCTGGGCTTGAACGCCCCACCGCGCAGCAGGGTGGCTCCGGCGCCCTTGGCCATGACCGCGGCGGCGAGGGTCTGCTCGGGCGTCTCGACGGCGCAGGGCCCGGCGATGAGGGTGAACGTGTCAGGTCCGATGGGCACGCCCGCGACCTGCACGGTGGTGGCCTCGGGGTGGTGCTCGCGGCTGACCAGCTTGTAGGGCTTGCTGACCTTGACGACCTCGCCGACGCCGGGCATGGCCCGGAGGTTCAGGGTCTGGAACGCGGCGATGTCACCGACCAGGCCGACGATGGTGCGCTGCACGCCTCGGCTGATGAACGCCGACCCGCCCGCGCTCTCGACACGGGCGACGACGGCGTCGACGTCCTCGGGGGACGCCTCGGGGCGCATCACGACGACCATAGGAACTGCTCCTGGACACGAAAGAGCCCCGGGCAGGGGCTCCGGGGCTCAATGGGGTCAGGTGCGTCAGCAGGCACCCGACCGGGAGTCCCGGCCGGGAAAGACATACCAGTAGCTGCGCACGCCGCGACGGTATCAGACCTCCAGCCGTTCGACCTGCGGAGGCGGACTCCCGACCTCGGTCAGCAGCATCGCGCCGAGGACCAGTGCGGCACCTCCGAGGGCACGAAGGCCGAGGTGCTCGTCGGCGACGGCGACCGCGAAGATCCCGCTGAAGACCGGCTCCATCGTCATGATCACCGCGACCCGGGTGGGGGCGAGGTGCGCCTGGGCCCACGTCTGCACCACGAAGGCGAGGGCGGTGGCGGCCAGCGCCGTCAGAGCCAGCGCGCCCCAGACGCCGGCGTCGGGAGGCAGGGCCAGACCGCCTGGTACGGCGACGATCCCGCACAGCACCGCGGTCGTCAGGAGCTGCACCACCGCGAGTCCGTAGGCGTCGGAGTGCCGCGCCCACTCGCCTAGGCCGACGATGTGCAGGGCGAACGCCGCGGCGCACCCGAGGGTCAGCAGCTCACCGGTGCCGACCCCGAGCCCGTGCAGGCTGAGCAGCCCGAGGCCGACCGTCGCGAGGGCCACGGCTGCCCACGCGGTCCGGCCGGGCGGCCTGCGCAGCAGCACCGCC
>JAWWOJ010000009.1:0-4041 GCA_033851885.1 Frankiales bacterium
CAGGTCCAGGTCAGCATCGGGATCTTCATGTGGAATGGCCACGTCTTCACCGGGATCTACGGCCCCGCCGATGCCTCCGGCGGCCCCTCCCCGACAGTCCTCACGCTGGCAGCAGCCGCCGCCACCACGCTCGCAACCGTCGCCTAGGCTTGCCTGCGCGCGCCGAAGGGTCCAGAGGGCCTTCTGGCGGTCGAAGCGGCGCTACTCCGTCGTGCTGGGTGACCGGTCCTTGTAGTGGCGACGTGAGTAGCGATTCCAGACCGCCGGGCCGATGATCGCGGCGGCGATCGCCCCAACGAGTCTGTTCGGCGGAACGCCGACAAGCGCCAAGAGTCCGATCACTACGCCTATGCCTCCGAAGAACATGAGGAGCGTGAGTGCGAGGGCCCGTCCTCCAACTAGGTACATCCAGTGACCGGTCCACCAGTCGGCATCCGTGTTCGTCTGACGGACAGGGCCGAGAATCCGGTCGTCCAGGTTGCGGAACTTGTCCGCCGACTTAGTCACCAACTGAGGGTAGGCGGCGGCTGTCGTACCTCGGAGCCGCTCCCGACCGCGAAGATCCGGCCCGACCGTCCAGCCGGCGAGAGCCATCAGGACGGGTGCCTCGTTCTAGCCCAACCCTTCCTCGCTCCGCTCTTGGTGCTGTGTGGTGAAGCCACGATCCGAGCGGCGGCGGACCATCACGGCGATCACTGAAGACACCACCGTCAGGGCAACGACCAACAGGATGAACGCCAGTAGACCCTGCAACGGCTGCGCCTCGTCTTGGTTGCAGTCGGCACCGCTGGGCGTGACGCAATCAGCGAGCACGGTTGCGACGTAAGCGTGCATCGCTCAAGCATCCCGCGCTCGGCGGGCCGCAGCCAACATCCAGAGCAGAACCGGCTACCCACCGCCTGGCGGTCTCCACCTTCGGACCACCGTCCCGTGACCGGATCGTGCCTGGACTGGATCGAGTGAGCGGCGGAAACTTCGTTCGTGTTCACCGGGCTGCACGCCGTGACGGACCGCCGATCGCATGAACGCGTGAGACTACGGACTGCGGACCTGCTCTGGGCAGTGCTGCTGCTCCTTGGACCCGTCGTCGCGGGGATCATCTACCGGGTTGGGATCTCCACCTCGCGTGTGAAGGTGCCGACGGACTTCCTGAAGTATCGCGACTGCGGCTCGCCCCTTCTCGACAGCGCCCCCGCCGGAGATGCCGAGTGCGCCCAGCACATGAGCAGCCTGCGTGTCGTCGTGTTGAGCGCTCTCGCCGTGTTCTTGATGCTGTTGACCTTTGCCATCGTCAGGGTGGTCCGCGAATACCGAGAGAAGCGGCCCGCCCGGGCTCTTCACCTCGCAGAATCGGGCTAGCCTGTCGACGGGCGCCCATGGTCTCGACGAGGACCTCGCTGAACTCCAGGTCAGGCGGATGCTCGACGACTTCCTCAGCGCCCAGCAGGAGCTCGGCAAGTGTTGACGAGCCCCGTTTACCTTCTGTTCGCTCATCGCCACCATCATGTTGCGATGTCCACGCAGAACTCCCAGCCCGGGTTGTCCCGACGATCCGTCTTGAAAGGCGTCGTCGTCGGTGGGGCCGCTGCCGTCGCGACCTCGGTGCTCAGCAGTGAGTCGGTGGCCGAAGCCGCGGTGATGAGTCAGGCGACGCTGGCGCGCGCGAACATCAAGCACGTGGTGTTCCTCATGATGGAGAACCGCAGCTTCGACCACCTCTTCGGTTGCCTGTCCGGCGTCCGCGGCTTCGACGATCGGTCGGTGAAGCGGCCCGACGGCGGCAACATCTTCGCCCAGTGGAACCCGAAGACCCGGCGCCGCGAGCTGCCGTACCGGCTCTCCGAGAGCAACAATCTGCCCGGCGGCGACGCCGACCTCAGTCACAACTGGGGACCGCAGCACATCTCGCTGAACGGCGGGAAGAACGACAACTGGATCGCGTCGCACCTTGCCGCCGACGGTGCCAGCGGCATCTACACGATGGGGTACCTCACGCGGGCCGATGCCCCGTACCACTACGCGATGGCCGACGCCTTCACCGTGCAGGACAACTACCACTGCTCGGTGCTTGGCCCGACGTACCCGAACCGCCTCATGTGGCAGATGGGGTCGATCGATCCGAACGGGAAGGGCGGCGGGCCGCTCCTCACCACCGACGAGAACGTCTTCGTCGACAACGGCGGTACGGGTGTGTTCAGTTACCTCACCTACCCGGAGCTGCTGACCAAGGCGGGTGTCACCTGGCGTTCCTATACCGAGCCGGCGTCGAACCACCTGCTGAACATGTTCCCGTCGTTCAAGCAGTACAACGTGGGCGCTACGTCCGACCCGTCCAACGTCGCGAACGGGACGTACGGGACGACGAGCGGCGGCTTCATCGCTGACATCAACGCAGGGACGCTTCCGCAGGTGTCCTGGATCTTCCCGAGCGTGCAGAGCACCGAGCACCCCGGCGACGGGCCCATCAACGCCGGCCCCCAGTACTACGAGCCGATCATCAGCGCGCTCATGGCCTCTCCCTCATGGGCAAGTACCGCGATGTTCATCACCTGGGACGAGAACGACGGCTACTTCGACCACGTCCCGCCGCCTTCGCCGCCGAAGGGCACGCACCTGGAGTACCTGACGCGTCCGGCCTTCGGCTTCAGCACAACGTCCGGCAACCCCCAGGCAGGGACGGTCAACCCCAATGATCCGTCGGAGGGGATCACGGGTCCGATCGGCCTCGGCTTCCGGGTGCCCAACATCGTCATCAGCCCGTGGAGCACCGGCGGCCGGGTCAACTCCGAGGTCTCGGACCACACCTCCTGCCTCAAGCTCGTCGAGACGCTGTTCGGCGTCCCGCTCAAGGGCCAGGGCATCATCTCGGACTGGCGGTACGAGCTCGTGAGCGACCTCACGGGATGCTTCGACTTCTCGAAGGCGACCCCATCAGGCCCACCGCCGCCGGCGCTGCAGTCGGCGTTCGTCGCCTCCCAGGCGCTGTTCGCGACAAACAACAGCGGCGACGAGACGCCGCCCGCGAACCAGGCGATGCCCAAGCAGGAGACCACACCCGCGCGTCGGCGGGTCGGTCCTGTCCCCGCCTACCTGGCGTCGCCGGCCAGTAGGCCGACGAAGAAGACGACCAAACCCGCCGCGCCCGAGGGCGCTCCGACCAGCAAGGCCCTTGCTGCAACGGGTGGCCTCCCGGCGGCAGAGACCGCGGTGGCGCTCGTCGTTGCTGGCGCGGGCGTCGCCAAGCTGCTCTCACACCAGACCTTCGATCCGTCGATCGTGCTTGCCGACAGGATGGAGGACGCGATGAGGAGCGTGTCTCGCAAGCGTTCCGCTCGAGGCGGCACCAGCGACTCCACGCGGGCAGGAGGGCACCTGCCGAAATGGGTTGAGCCTCGGGAGCCCGACGACCTCGAAGGGCCGTAGCCACCTGGCCCGGGATAATGCCGCCATGGTCCTTCGCGACGACGACCCCGGTTGGCATCCGGCAACCACGGCCGTCCTCTTGCTCCTCACGTGCCTGGCACAGATCGCGTTGGCGATCGCGTTCAGTTGGGTCTGGCTCTTCCCCGCTGCGTTGTCGCTTTTGGCCGCCCAGCGCACACGCAGACGAAGTCGCGCCGGACAGCCATAGCCGGCTACTTCGCGGCGCGCGATCAGCATTAGGTTGAGACCGTGACTGACTGCGATTCGGGCCGCACAGCCCTGTTCGACGGCACATGGACCGCACCGTGTCCCGAGCCAGCTATCCATCACATCGGGTCGCCAGCGGCCGAGCCCATCCGTCTCTGCGAGGGACACTTCCAGCAGATTCTCGCTGCTGGTCTGGTCAAGGAGCCCAACCTTGATCCGACGGAGTACCGAAAGCGCGAGAACGCGAGGACCAAGCCCGCCAGCGGCAAGGGTTTCCTCCGGCGGGGCCGGAGTTAGCCGGTGTTCTTCGCCTAGCGCGACCGTGCCCTAGTGCCCTTGGCCGATACCTCCGACCGAGTCGCAACCACTGCCATGCAGAGCGAAGAGGTTGCTGTCCACCCGCGCTCGCAG
>JAWWOJ010000024.1:0-5270 GCA_033851885.1 Frankiales bacterium
CGCACGTTGAGAGCCCGCCTCGGCTCGCGGGGCATCGTCGCGTCGTACGACGTCGCCAGGTGCACGACCGTCGTCGCCCCGACGAGCCGGGCGGCGAGCTGCGGGTCGCGGACGTCGGCGATGCGCCACACGACCCCGTCGATTCGGCCGGGGGCGAGGTCGAGACCGACGAGACCGGCGAGGTCGTCGCGACCTGCCAGCCGTTCCATGAGCGCCCGGCCGAGCCCGCCGGCGGCGCCCGTGACGGCGACCACCTCGGGCTGCGACCGATTGCGCCGAAGGCGAACCACAGCCACAGGATGTCTCACCGGACGCGGGTTACGTTGGACCCATGACCGAGGCGCCCGACCCGAACGACCCGTTCGGCCTGGGCAAGATGTTCGGCAGCTCCGGCGGCGACCTGTTCGCGCAGCTGCAGCGGCTGCTGTCCTGGACCGGCGGCCCGGTCAACTGGGACCTGGCGCGGGAGGTCGCGGAGACCGCGGCCCGGGCCGAGGACCGGCCGGTCACGCCGGAGGAGACCCGCGAGGTGGCGGAGGCAGGGCGGCTCGCCGACCACTGGCTCGACCCGATGACGACCCTGCCCGCGTCCGGCTCCGAACAGGCCGCCTGGACCCGCACCGGCTGGCTCACCACGACCCTGCAGAGCTGGCGTCAGCTGGTGGACCCGGTGGCGGGCCGGGTGACCGCCGCGATGGGCACCGCGCTCGAGCGAGGCCTGTCGAGCGAGGCCCTGCCACCGGAGATCGCCGGGCTGCTCGGCAACGCCGGCCCCAACCCGCTCGCCGGGGTGATGCAGCAGTTCGGCGGCCTCGTCTTCGGTGCGCAGGTGGGCCAGGCGCTCGGCACGCTCGCCGGCGAAGTGCTCGCCACGACCGAGGTCGGCATCCCGCTCGGCCGCCCGGCCCTGCTGCCGGCGAACATGGCCGCATTCGCCGAGGGCCTCGAGATCCCACTGGACGAGGTCCGCCTCTACCTGGCGCTGCGCGAGGCCGCGCACCAGCGGCTGTTCGAGCACGTGCCGTGGCTCAAGGCACATCTGTACGACGCGGTGGATGCCTACGCACGCGGCATCGACGTCGACCTGGGCGCTATCGAGCAGGCCCTCGGCTCCTTCGACCCCTCGAACCCCGAGGCTGTCCAGGAAGCCCTCGCCGGTGGCCTGTTCGAGCAGGAGCCCACCGAGGCCCAGAAGGCCGCCCTCGCCCGCCTGGAGAACGCCCTGGCCCTCGTCGAGGGCTGGGTCGACATGGTCGTCGACGCCGCCGCCTCGGGCACCCTGCCGCATGCCGCTCAGCTCCGAGAGACGGTACGACGGCGGCGCGCGTCAGGCGGTCCGGCCGAGCAGACCTTCGCGACCCTGGTGGGCCTCCAGCTGCGTCCGCGTCGGCTCCGCGAGGCCGCGCAGATGTGGGAGCTGCTCACCGAGCGGCGCGGCATCGAGGTCCGGGACGCCGTCTGGAGCCACCCTGACCTGCTGCCGGACCTCGACGACCCGGACAGCTGGCTCGGGCCGGTCGGGGATCCTGCGGTGGACTGGGACGCCGGCCTGCGGGCGCTCGACAAGGACCTCGACGGCAAGCTCGACGAGGACGCCCAGTCGCCCTACGGCCTGGACGGCGAGCCGGGGCCCGAGGCCCCCGACCACCCGGAACGGGAAACCTGAGCCCCGTCTCACCTGTGGACGACCCGGTTCGTCAGGGTCTGCCAGCTTTCGCCCTGGTTTGAGGCGTTCCGCGCTTCCTGTGGATCATGAACGTCGGACGTGAGTGCAACGCGGACGCAACGACACCCGCCTGGGCGAGGACGCCTGCTGTCCTCTTTGCGGCCACTTTTCTTCCATGCACAGGTCGTGGACACGTCGCCGCAGGTCAGAGGGCGTCTCCCAGTCGTCCACACGCCTGTCCACAGCCCGTGGACAAGCCTGTCCACAGCAACACGCCGCGTCATCCACACCCGGTCCCCAGGGGTGTCCACAGGGGCGCGGGGGGTGACATTGACGGGCCGCTGCGTCGGCTCCTAGCGTGCTGCGCAACGGAGCCCTCGGTGCTCCGGGTCCGCTCGCAAGGGGAAGGCGAGCAGACCCGGAAACCCGGGGGCTCTGTTGATCTCCGGCTGATCCACGGAGACTTACTGGTGGATCAGTGCCTGAATCTCGAGCCAACTCTCCGTGGATCACACGAAAAGGAGGGGCTCAGCGGCCGGTGAAGCGCGCGGCTCGCTTCTCGGCCTTGGCGCGCAGGCCCTCCTGGAGGTCCGCGGTGGCCATCGTCACCGGCTGGGCCAGCGCCTCCCACTGCAGCGCCCGCTCGAAGGACAGCTGCCCGCCGTCGCGGAGCGCCTCCACATGCAACCGGGTGGCCACCGGGGCCCCGGCGGCCACCTCGGCGGCCCGCTCGAGCACCGACGGGATGAGGTCCTCATACACGGCTGAGCAGAGCCCCAGTCGGAGCATCTCCTCGGCGCCGACGACCCGGCCGGTGAGCAGCAGCTCGCGGGCGGCGGCGAGGCCGGCGACCTCGGCGAGGGTGTAGGTCGTCGCCATGCCCGCGTGCATGCCGAGCTGGGCGAACGGCACGGCGAGCTTCGCGAAGGGCCCCGCATAGCGGATGTCGCAGGACAGCGCGAGGGCCGCGCCGGCCCCCACCGCCGCGCCGTTGACGGCCGCGATGGAGGGGACGTCGAGCGTTCTCAGCGTGAGCCAGGTTCGGTAGAACGGCAGCATCTTGTCGCGGAGCTCGTCCACCGTGGCCCCGCCGGAGGCCAGCCAGCCGAGGTCACCGCCGGCACTGAACGCCGTGCCGGCGCCGGTGACGACGACGCACCGGACCGAACGATCCCCCCGCAGCCGCTCGACCGTCGTACCCCAGAGCTCAGTGAGCTCGTCGGTCATGGCGTTGCGACGGTCCGGCAGGTTCAGGGTCAACTGCACGACGCCCGCCTCGTCACCGAGGGGGCGCTCCACGATGAGCGTCATGCGGGCAGCCTAGGGACGGCGGCGGCGCAGGCGCAGCATCCCACCCGAGGCGACCGAGAGCAGCCCGCCGGCCGCGGCGGCCGGGGTGCGGTGCTGGTCCAGCTGGCCGACCGTCGACGCGGAGGCCGCGGCGTGCTCGCGCCGCAGCGCGGCCTGGCGCCGGTCAGCTGCCCGGGCGAGGGCGAGCGCCCGCAGCTGGTGCGACCGCTCGATCTCGCTGACCTGGCGGGCGACGTGCCGGGCGTGGGCCCGTTGGCGGGCCAGCGCGACGGTGTCGACGACGGCAACGGTGCGCTCGCCGACCGGCGTGGCCGTGACGTAGGCGACGCCGCTGTAGCCGATGGCGTTGGCCGCCGCACGCGACAGGTCGAGGATGCGGCCGCCGACGTAGGGGCCGCGGTCGTTGACGCGGACGATGACGCAACCGGCATGGCACACGCGCAGCCGGGTGCCGAAGGACAGCGTCTTGCTCGCGGCGGTGTAGTCGTTGGTGTCGAAGTGCTCGCCGTTGGCGGTGCGCTGGCCCTGGAAGGACCCGCCGTACCAGGAGGCCTGTCCCGAGAAGCTGGCGCCGACGGCAACGGTGCGCACGACCTGCTTCATCGGCAGGTGCTTCGGGGCCGGGCCGCGGGAGCGGCTGGCGCGTGCGGCGCTGCCACGTGTCACCGTGACCGGCTCCGCGGCGGTCTGCGCCGCGACCGTGACGTGGGGAGCGGGAGTCGCTGCGTGCCCGTGGGGGACGACGAGGGCCGCTGTGGCGAGGGTGAGGCCGGAGACGAGGCCGACTTGCGCGGCGCGATGGGTGAGCGTGCGTGAACGGGGGGTGGGGGTCATGGGCGCGGGTCGCTGCCCGGCTGCTCGCGACCCCTGGGTGAGGCCGTGCGGCGGGGCGGGGACCTCACCTCCTTCTGCGTCGGGGGCCGTCGGGATGACGGCCTTGTCAGTCGCGGACCACGCTAGATGCGGGTGCTTGCTGTTGCTAGCAGCCCGCAAGCGTTCTGGGTCACAGCTGGGTGAAACCGCAGGTCAGGGCCGGTGCAGTGCGCAAACCGTGGGACTTCTCACACCCGCCTCACCACCCGTTCGGGTGGCGATCCGGGGTTCTGGGAGGACGACGCATTAGGCACGGACCCCCGAAGGCAGGACACACCGATGCGCGCTCGCACCTCAACCCGACCTCTCGGGGTGCTGCCGCTCGCACTCGTCGCGGCAGTGCTTGCCGGACCTGTCGCGCACCACCAGGACACGCGCCTCGTGATCGTGACCGGCGGCGGCGACGCTGCCCGCGCCGTCCAGCAGGCCGGTGGGACGCTGCTGCGCCGTCTCCCGCTCGTGCACGGCGTCGTCGCCCGTCTGGACGGACAGCTCGCCGGCTTCACCGTCACCCCCGACCGCGCGCTGTCCGTCAGCGGGCGCACCGGGCCCGCGACCGGCCCGATCACCGCCCGCGACGCCCTCGGGCTGGGTGCTCCTGCTGGCCAGGGCGCCGGCGTGACGGTGGCCGTCGTCGACACCGGCGTCGCCGACGTCGCCGAGCTGGCCGGCCGGGTACGGCACGTGGACGTCACCGGCGACGGCACGGGTGACGGCTTCGGCCACGGCACCTTTGTCGCGGCGCTCGTCGCCGGCAAGACCCTCGGCGTGGCTCCTGGCGCGTCGGTGCTGGACGTGCGGGTGGGCCACGACGACGGCAGCACCTCCCTGGTGGACGTGATGGCCGGGCTGCAGGCGGTCGCGGAGGACCCCTCCGTGAGCGTCGTCAACCTCTCGATGTCCACCGACGGGGATGTCCCCCCGCTGACCGAGGCCCTCGACGCGCTGTGGGCCATGGGCGACACGGTCGTGGTCCCCGCCGGCAACACCGGTCCCGACAAGGGCACCGTCACGAGCCCCGGCAGTGACCCCACTCTGCTCACCGCCGGCGCCCTCGACGGCAAGGCGGTGGCGGACTGGTCCGGCCGCGGCGGCCAGGGCATGGTGAAGCCGGATCTGGTCGCGCCCGGAGCCCACCTGCTCAGCGCCGCCGTCCCCGGCTCGGTCATCTGGCAGCAGCACCCCGACGCCCGCAACGGCGCGGCGGCCTTCGTCGGCTCCGGCACCTCCTTCTCCACGGCTCTCGTCTCGGGCGCCGCTGCGGTGCTCGTCGCGCAGCGACCGCAGCTCTCGCCGTACCAGGTGAAGGCGCTCGTCATGCGCTCCGCCTCGAACGTCGGCGGTTCCCGTACGGCAACTGGCGCGGGTGGTCTCAACCTCGGCGCAGCGCTGGCTCACAAGACCCCCCACGGCCAGTCGG
>JAWWOJ010000025.1:0-8632 GCA_033851885.1 Frankiales bacterium
GGAGGTCGCGGGTTCGAGTCCCGTCGGGGTCGCCAAGCAAGCACAGGCACGGCCAGGTAGCTCAGCTGGTAGAGCATGCGACTGAAAATCGCAGGGTCGGCGGTTCGACTCCGTCCCTGGCCACCGAGAACACCAGCACCCCCGACACAGCAGCGGCGCCGTACCTGTGGTCAGGTACGGCGCCGTGGATCGCTGGCCCCTGAGAGGTTGCCTCGGGCTCTGGGCATGCCAGGGGAGGTGCCAGCCCGGGTCAGGTGCTGGACGGGCTCGGGTGGTTCAGCTGTTGCGGGGCTGCGGGATGCCGGCGAGCAGCGCGCGGACCTCGGCCTCGCGGTAGCGGCGGTGGCCGCCCAGCGTGCGGATCGACGTGAGCTTGCCGCTCTTCGCCCACCGGGTGACGGTCTTCGGGTCCACGCGGAACATGGAGGCGACCTCAGCGGGCGTGAGAAGGGCCTCGGCCTCAGGGGTACGGGTGCTCATCGATCTGGTCCTCTCGGCGGAGCGCTGGTGAGCGGGCTTGCTCGCCGCTCCGCTGATGACGGTGCCCGATGCCCTCCTTGTCCGGTATGGCCCGCCCGGGCCATCTTGGGACTAGTCACAGAAGGTCAGAGGTTGTCCCGGTTGCGACTGTTAGTTGCCTTAGTTGGCGCTCTCGACCGCCTGCAGGGCCTTCATCCGGGACGTCATGAGGGCGTACGCCGCGGCGGCTCCGTCGCCATCGCCTTCGGCCAGCCGCTGCAGGGCGTGCTGCATGTCCCGGGCCGACTCGTCCTGGGTCAGCTCAGCATCGTCCAGCAGGTGCACCAGATCCCCGTAGTCGAGCTCGACCAGCGAGCGCGGGTGGAACTCCTCCAGCCAGCGACCGAGGTCCTCGATCCCCTCCGACACAGAGGGGTCACCCACCGCCGTGCGGACGACGGCCAGGGCGCGGGCCACCCGGCGGCGGGCCCGGCTCATCGGTGTCCGGTAGACCAGCTGACGGCCGGTACGGCGCAGCGTCCCGGTCCCCTGTTCCCCGAGCGACACCTCGCGCTCCTCAGGGTCGACGAGCACGAACCACCGCAGCGGCACCTGCCAGGTGCAGGTCCGGATGTGACCGATGGTGCTGCCGTTCTCGGCTCGCCAGCGGTCCAGCTCGACCTCGGCCCGCTCCAGCAGTGCGGTGGGCGCGAACGCCTCGGACAGCACGTCGGGCAGCTCGGCGCAGAAGTCGAGCAGCGCCTCCTGGGCCCGCAGCCCCGTGCGCCACGGGCACACCAGCGTCACCCCGTCGACGTCGAGCACGTAGGCATGGTCACCGGTCACCGGCAGGGACTTGCCGACGACCGCGGCGAGCGCCGCCGCGCGCTCCAGAGCGGCACCCGCCCCCGTACCGAAGTGCGCGCCGTCGGCGGCGTACTGCTCCCACTGCTCGCGCTCCGGACCGTCGAAGCCCGCGAGCGGCTCGTATACCCGGAGGCTGGCCACGAAGGTCACTCGCTCATCCTGGCACGCCACCAGCGGATAGCCTGGTCACTCGCGGAGCACACCTCCTCCGCACCACTTGCCACTGCGCCACAAGCGCCGGCACCGAGCTAGGAGATCTCTGTCGTGGGCGTCTTCGACCGCACCGACCACCTCAAGGACGCCGGGCACGAGCAGGTCGTGTTCTGCCAGGACCCGGCGTCGGGCCTGAGGGCGATCATCGCGATCTACTCCACGGCGCTCGGGCCGGCCCTCGGTGGCACCCGCTTCTACCCGTACGTCGACGAGGCAGCCGCGCTCACCGACGTGCTCGCACTGTCGAAGGCGATGGCCTACAAGGCGGCCTGCTCCGGCGTCGACCTCGGCGGTGGCAAGGCGGTCATCCTCGGCGATCCGACGACCATGAAGACCGAGGCGCTGCTGCGGGCCTATGGACGCATGGTCGAGTCGCTCGGCGGCCGCTACTACACGGCGTGCGACGTCGGCACCTACGTGCAGGACATGGACGTCATCGCTCGCGAGAGTCGCTTCGTGACCGGCCGGTCGCCTGAGCACGGTGGCGCCGGGGACAGCGCGGTGCTGACGGCCTTCGGCGTGTTCCAGTCGATGCGCGCGGCGGCGCAGGTGGCCTTCGGGGCGCCCTCGCTGGCCGGGCGCTCCGTCGCGGTGGAGGGGGTCGGCAAGGTCGGCTTCCACCTCGTCGAGCACCTCCTCGAGGACGGCGCGTCCGTCGTCGTCGCCGACGTCAACCCGGTCGCGGTCGAGCGGGCCGTTGCCCTCGGGGCCCGCGCCGTCGGGGTCGAGGAGCTGCCGGTGCTCGACGTCGACGTCTACGCCCCGTGCGCCCTCGGCGGGTCGCTGTCCGACGAGCTGATGGGTCGGCTGCAGGCCCGGGTGGTGTGCGGCGCGGCCAACAACCAGCTCGCGCACCCGGGCATCGAGAAGGTGCTCGCCGACAACGGCGTGCTCTACGCGCCCGACTACGTCGCCAACGCCGGCGGCCTCATCCAGGTCGCCGACGAGATCGAGGGCTTCAGCTTCGAGCGGGCGAAGGCCAAGGCGTCGCGGATCTTCGACACGACGCTCGAGGTGTTCCGTCTCGCGGACGCTGAGGGCGTGCCGCCAGCGGTGGCGGCGGACCGGCTGGCGGAGCGCCGGATGTCCGACGTCGGCCGGCTCCGCACGATCCTGCTGCCCTGACCCTGCTGGCGGCGATCGCCTGTTGATCTCGGAGCGCGGGCGGAGCGGGCGGGTTACTTGTAGGTAAAGGTGTAGGTCACCGTGATCGAGGGCTCGCCGCTGAAGTTGCAGGCGCCGATCACGATGGGCGTGCGCTTCTTGAAGCTGACCTCCATCGCTTCGGGGTCCTGCGGCGAGTTGCCGTCGGTGTCGGTCTCGACGGTGCCGTCGCTGTCCCGGATGTCACCGCTCCAGTCCAGCTTGTTGTTGAGCTGCACGGCCAGCGTGCCCGCGGCCGGCACGGTGAACGCCTTCGTGACCCGAGCGGTGGGAGTGACCGGCGCGCACTTGCCCTTGCCGACCGGTGCGGGCAGGTCCGAGGTCGGGTCGGGCGTCGCCTGGGCGACGAAGGAGCCGTGGATCGGCTTCGGCTTGGGCCTGGCCTTCGCGTTCGCAGGCAGGGCGGGCACGGCGGCGACGAGACCCACGAGGGTCACGGCGGCGAGGAAGCGGATCTTCACGGCGGGCTCCTGAACGACTGGGTACGGAGGACTTCGACGTGATCACGCTCTCTCCTGCCGCGCCCCGTCGTGTGGACCGCCTGCGCACCGCATATAGTGGTGGCTCAGGAACCGGTTCTCACGAGGGGGTCGAGCCATGGGGCGCGGCCGTGCCAAGGCCAAGCAGACGAAAGTCGCGCGCGAGCTGAAGTACAGCACCGGGTCACTCGACCCGGATGCGCTTCGGCGTGAGCTCGCCGCGGACTCCGGCGGCGGCCTGTCGACCCGTGCAACGGACGACGACCAGGACGAGCTCGACGACGAGACCGAGCACGAGGACTAGGTCCTCCAGCTGAGGACGGTCAGGCGTGGCTGCCCTCGAGGACAGCGGAGCCGTCCCCGGGGACCAGCTCGCCGAGCACCCAGGACTCGACGTGGCGGGCCTTGAGCAGCGCCATGGTGCGGTCCACGTCGGCGGCCGGCACGATCGCGACCATCCCAACGCCCATGTTGAACGTCCTGTCCATCTCCGCCTGCTCGACCCGACCCCGGCCCTGCACGAGGTCGAAGATCGCTGGCGGGGTCCACGATCCGCGCTGCAGGCGGGCCGAGAGGTGCTCCGGGAGCACCCGGGCCAGGTTGGCGGCCAGCCCGCCGCCCGTGACGTGCGAGAACGCGTGGACGTCGGTCTCGGCGATGACCGCCAGGCAGTCCTTCGCGTAGATCTTGGTGGGGGTAAGGAGCGACTCGCCCAGTGACATCCCGAGCTCGTCGACGTGCGCGTCGAGACGCATCCGGGCCCCGTTGAGCAGCACGTGGCGCACCAGGCTGAAGCCGTTGGAGTGGACGCCGCTGGACTCCATCGCGATCACGACGTCGCCCTCGACCACCCGGTCGGCGCCCAGGACAGCATCCGCCTCGACCACGCCCACGCCGGTGCCGGCGATGTCGTAGTGGTCGTCGGCCATCAGTCCGGGGTGCTCGGCCGTCTCGCCACCGACGAGGGCGCAGCCGGCTTTCTCGCAGCCGACCGCGATGCCCCCGACGATCTCAGCCACCCGCTCCGGCACGACGCGCCCGACGGCGATGTAGTCCTGCAGGAACAAGGGCTCGGCCCCGCACACGACCAGGTCGTCCACGACCATGCCGACCAGGTCCTCGCCCACCGTGTCGTGCTTGTCCATCGCCTGCGCGATCGCGAGCTTGGTGCCCACCCCGTCGGTGGAGGAGGCGAGCAGCGGATCGCGGTATTTCTTGAGGTCCAGCCGGAACAGGCCCGCGAAGCCACCGAGCCCGCCGACGACCTCGGGCCGGCTGGCGCGCGTGAGCTTGTCCTTCATGAGCTCGACCGCACGCTCGCCTGCCTCGATGTCGACGCCGGCAGCGGCGTAGCTCGTCACGTGCGCACGCCGTTGTGCACGACCGGCTCCGCGGCCTGCACCGAGCGGTTGATGCCCTCCAGGACGTGCTTGCCGATCAGGTCCTGCTCCGGTAGCGCGATCGGGTACTCGCCGGTGAAGCAGGCGCGGCAGAGCTTGTCCGCCGGCTGCGTGGACGCCATCGTCAGGCCCTCGAGCGAGACGAACGCCAGGGAGTCGGCCCCGATGTGGGCGCAGATCTCATCGACGGTGAGGCCGCTCGCGATGAGCTCGGTCTTGCTCGCGAAGTCGATGCCGTAGAAGCACGGGTCGGTCACGGGCGGGCTCGAGATGCGGACGTGCACCTCGGCCGCGCCGGCCTCGCGCAGCATCCGGATCAGGGCGCGCTGGGTGTTGCCGCGCACAATCGAGTCGTCGACGACGACGAGCCGCCTGCCCTTGATGACCTCGCGGAGCGGGTTCAGCTTCAGCCGGATGCCGAGCTGGCGGATGGTCTGGGACGGCTGGATGAAGGTGCGCCCGACATAGGCGTTCTTCACCAATCCCATGCCGTAGGGGATGCCGCTCTGTTCGGCGTAGCCGATGGCGGCCGGCGTCCCCGACTCGGGCACCGGGATGACCAGGTCGGCGTCCACGTCATGCTCCACGGCGAGCTGCCGGCCGATCTCCACCCGGGTCGCGTAGACCGAGCGGCCCGCGATCGAGGTGTCGGGACGCGCGAGGTAGACGTACTCGAACAGGCAGCCCTTGGGCGTCGCCTCGGCCCAGCGGATCGTCCGGTAGCCGTGGTCGTCGACGATGACCATCTCGCCGGGCTCGACCTCACGGATGAAGGTCGCACCGACGATGTCGAGCGCCGCGGTCTCGCTCGCGACGACGTAACCGGTCTCCAGCTTCCCGATCACGAGCGGGCGCACCCCGTGACGGTCGCGGGCGGCGTACAGGGTGTGCTCGTCCATGAAGACCAGGCTGAACGCGCCCTGCAGGGTCGGCAGGATCGTGCGGGCGGCCTCCTCGACGGAGACGTCCGACGCCGAGGCCGCGATCAGGGCCGTGATGAGGTCGGAGTCGTTGGTCGCCCCCATCGCGTCCTTCTCCAGACCGAGCTCCTCGACCCGGCGCGCCAGCTCGTGGGTGTTGGTGAGGTTGCCGTTGTGGCCGAGCGCCAGCGACCCGCCGGTCGGGAGGTTGCGAAACGACGGCTGGGCGTTCTCCCATGTGCACGAGCCGGTCGTGCTGTAGCGGCAGTGGCCGATCGCCAGGTGGCCCCGCATCGACCCGAGGATCGACTCGTCGAAGACCTGGGCCACCAGGCCGAGCTCCTTGTAGACGACGGTCGCGGCGCCGTCGCTGACCGCCATGCCGGCCGCCTCCTGCCCGCGGTGCTGCAGGGCGTAGAGGCCGTAGTAGGTGAGCTTCGCGACGTCCTCGCCGGGAGCCCAGACGCCGAAGACGCCGCACTCCTCGCCGATGGGCTTCTCTACCGGGTCGTCTCCTGCAACGGGGCGGACGGCCACGTGTGAGCTCCTCAAGCGAGGGGGCGGGAAGTCCTCATGAGCATACCGTCGACCGGGCTCGGGCCGGCGCTCCCAAACGGCAGCTCGACGCGCCGCTCTCGAGCTGCTCCGGTGCGATCCCCATGTCTTTCCGGTGAAGTCCGTCTCACCCGGAAGGAGACCTCGTCCCCTTGTCGAAGCGAGCCCCTGATCACGGGGGAATCGCGATCGAGGGAGCCCAGTGCGGGTACGTGTCGACGGCAAGCACTTTGCGCTGGGTGACTCCCGATTCAGCTTCCGCGGGGTGACCTACGGCACGTTCGCCCCCCGAGCGAACGACGGCGAGCGCTTCCCCGAGCCCGACCAGGTGAAGCGCGACTTCGACGCCGTGGCCGAGGCGGGCTTCACCGTCGTACGCACCTACACGGCTCCGCCGGACGACGTCCTCGAGCTGGCGGCCGCCTTCGACCTCAAGGTGCTCGCCGGGACCTTCTGGCCCGACTGGCGCTATCTGACCGGCATCGACGGGAGGGGCTCCCGCCGGGTCGCTGCCGGTGCCCGGGCCGAGGTGAAGGCGCAGGCCCGCCGGCTCGCCGGCCGCGAGGAGCTGCTCGGGGTCAGCCTGGCAAACGAGGTGCCCGCCGACGTGCTGCGGTGGTACGGCACCGAGCGGGTCGCCGGTGTGCTCGACGAGCTGGCCGACGTCGTGCGGCAGCAGGACCCCGACATGCTGGTCACGTACGCCAACTACCCCACCGCCGAGTACCTCCCGCTCCCCGGCGTGGACTTCTTGACGTTCAACGTGTTCCTCGAGCGGGAGCAGGACCTCCGGCGCTACCTGACCCGGCTGCACCACCTCGCCGGTGACCGTCCGCTCGTCCTCGGAGAGGTGGGCCTGCACGTCGAGGGGCCCGACGGCGAGCGGCGACAGGCGGAGCTGCTCGACGCCCAGCTCGAAGTCGCCCTCGACCGCGGCGTCGCGGGCACCTGCGTCTTCGCCTGGACCGACGAGTGGCAGGTCGGCGACGTCCCGGTCACCGACTGGCGGTTCGGCTTGACGACCGCCGACCGGACCCCGCGCCCAGCCCTCGACGTCTGCCGGCGATGGAACGCCCGGACGGTGCGCGACCTGCCGTTCGACTGGCCGAGCATCAGTGTGGTCGTCTGCGCCTACAACGCCGCGGCGACCGTGGAGGAGTGCCTGTCGCACACCCGGGCACTGGACTACCCGAACCTCGAGGTGCTGCTCGTCGACGACGGCTCCACCGATGACACAGCCGACATCGCGGAGCGGGTCTGCGCCGGCGACCCGCGCATGAAGGTGCTGCGCGCCCCGCACCAAGGGCTGTCTGGCGCGCGCAACACCGGGTGGCGCACGGCCACCGGTGACCTGATCGCCTACCTCGACTCCGACGCCTACCCGACCCCCGAGTGGCTGCACTACCTCGCGCTCGGGCTGGACCGCCCCGAGGTGGGTGGCGTCGGTGGGCCGAACCTGCCGCCACCAGGCGCCAGCCTGGAGGCGGAACGGGTGGCCCGTGCGCCGGGCGGGCCGGTTCACGTGCTGATCAGCGACGACCGGGCCGAGCACCTCCCGGGGGCCAACATGGCGTTCTGGCGCAAGGTGCTCGAGGAGGTCGGTGGCTTCGACGAGGTCTACACGGCCGCCGGCGACGACGTCGACCTGTGCTGGAAGGTCCTGGACCGCGACTGGGAGATCGGCTTTCACCCGGCTGCCCTCGTCTGGCACCACCGTCGCGATTCGACCAAGGCCTACCTCAAGCAGCAGCGCGGCTACGGACGGTCCGAGGCGCTGGTCGCGCGGCGGCACCCGGACCGGTTCACGCCGCTCGGGACGGCCCGCTGGCGGGGCCGCATCTATGACAGCTTCGCGCCCTCGCTGGTCCGGCAACGGGTCTACCGCGGGACCTACGGCGCTGCCGCCTACCAGTCGGTGTACGGCGGTGGCGGCCATGCCCTGGACATCGCGCACCAGGTGGGCGTACCCGTCAGCGTTCTCACCCTCCCGCTGCTGCTGCTGACACCACTCACGGCCTGGGCGGCGCTGCTGCCGGCGCTCGGCGCAGCGCTCGTGACCTGGCTGTTCGTCCAGGACGCCTGCACGGTGCGACCACCGCGCCGCCTCGGCCGCCGAGCCCTGCGCTTCCGGCTGGGCGTCGCCTTCCTGCACGTCGCCCAGCCGGTGGTGCGGACCCGCGCCCGCTGGCGCGAAGAGCGGTTGTCCCGCCGCCGAACGCCCGCGTACGCCGGTGTGCCCGGGCCGGTCCAGCGATTGGCCCGTGGCGTGCTGCTGCTCCCGGAGTCCCGGCCGCGCGCCGAGATCGCGGCCGCCCTCGTCGGAGACCTGCGGCGGGCCGGATTCGCCATCGCGGTGCCCTCCGGCTGGGAGGACCACGACGCCGCCCTCGTCGGGAGCTGGCTGCTGGTCGGGCATCTGGTGACCTCCTCGCATCCCGTCGGATGCGTACAGCTTCGCGTCCGGCCGCGGCTGCGCCGACGCCGGGCCGGCGCCGTCGCGCTCGCCGGCCTCGGGCTCGGGCTCGTCGCCCCGTGGCTGGCGTTCGCCCTCGCGACCGTCGCGGCGGTCGACCTG
>JAWWOJ010000072.1:0-5922 GCA_033851885.1 Frankiales bacterium
ACGCCTTCGTCTCCACGACCGGCCCGTCGGTGCCCGAGGCACTCGCTCGGCTCGACGGGCCCCTCGCGGTGTCGCTGCTGTTCCTCGGGCCAGGGCAGCTGCCCGCTCGGGTCGCGGCACAGGCTGGTGAGCACCTCGTCACCGCTCCGCTCGGGCCGGCACCGCAGCTGGTCGACCTGCTCGTCGAGAGGTACGCCGAGGCGCTGACCGGTGACGTCCGGATGAACTGCGACGCGTGCCTCTACCGGATCGCGTTTCCGGGCAGGGAGCACCTCGTCGGAGCTCCCCAGGTGCCGCACACCCACCCTGACGACTGAGCCGGTCCGGGAACGACGAAGGGGCCCCGGCAAAAGCCGGGGCCCCAACGCATGTGGTCCTACTGAACGACGGTGACGTTCTCCGCCTGCGGGCCCTTCTGGCCCTGCGTCACGTCGAACTCGACGCGCTGGTTCTCCTCGAGCGACTTGTAGCCCTGTCCCTGGATCGCGCTGAAGTGGCAGAAGACGTCAGGACCGCCGCCCTCCTGCGCGATGAAGCCGAAGCCCTTCTCCGCGTTGAACCACTTCACTGTGCCCTGTGCCATGAGATTTTCCCTCTTACGGTGAAACGACGACCGCGTGCGCGAACGACGGGCTGGCGGAGCGTCGGCGCGGGGGTCCTAGATGTGAAGAACGCGTGCAAAAGCAACAACAGCCGTCCTTGAGGCTACTCCCTAGGCTGCCGTTGTGCCGATCACCCCGCAAGAACTTCGCCGGCTCACGATCGCGGGCGTCATCGCCCTGACGGTGCTGGTCGCCTACTGGACCCTGTGGTACCTGGCGCGCGGTGTCGTCCGGAGCGACGACACCCCTGCCTACTACGACTTCGAGAACGCCTTCCCCCTGGCTGACGCGTGGCTCGGTGCCTGCGTGCTGCTCGCGGTCCGGGCGGTCCGGCGGGGGAGTCCCACCGCCCTGCTCTGGCTGCTGACCGGCGGCGGCGCGGGCGGCTACCTGTTCTGCATGGACGTGCTCTACGACCTGGAGCACGACATCTACGCCACCGGCGCGGGTGGCGTCATCGAGCTCGGGGTCAACCTGCTGACGCTCGGCTTCTCCGCGTGGTTCCTGCGCTGGGCCTGGACGCGGCGCGACGCCTTGCTGGCTGGCGAGCTCAGCTCGCCTGGCTGACGCTGCTCATGTTGAAGTCGGGCACCCGCAGCGCCGGCATCTGCGTCCAGGTGAAGTAGTCGCTCCACTCGCGCGGAAGCGTCGGCCCGGACCGGCCGACCTCCGTGCACCGGTCGAGGAGATCGATCGGCGACTCGTTCCACCGGTAGTTGGTGACGGCGCCGGTCACCTCGCCGTCCTCGATGAGGTAGACGCCGTCGCGGGTGAGGCCGGTGAGCAGCAGGGTCTCCGGATCCACCGCGCGGATGTACCAGAGGCAGGTCAGCAGCAACCCGCGCTTCGTCGAGGCGACCATCTCGTCCGTGGACGCCGTACCCGCTCCCGAGACGATCAGGTTGTCGATGAAGGGCGTGACCGGTGAGTCGGTGCGGGCGGCCGAGGAACGGGTGTGGGTCAGGTGCTCCAGCCGACCGTCGCGGATCCAGTCGGTCGGGCCGAGGTCGAGACCGTTGTCGAACACGCTGCTCGTGCTCGACGACCCGTGCGCCACCACGAAGGGCCGCACCGGCATGGCCGTCGGGTCGCTGCGCATCGACAGGCCCTGCGGCGCGAGGACCTCCCCGACGCGCGTGCCACCACCGGGCCGCGAGAACACCGTGCGGCCCTCGGCGGCGTCGCGTCCGGTCGCCGTCCAGTAGCTGTAGACCAGCAGGTCGGCGACCGCGCTCGGCGGCAGCACCGTCTCGTAGCGCCCGGCCGGCAGGTCGACCCACCGCTCGGTCCACGAGAGGCGTCGCTGCAGCTCCGCGTCGAGGGATGGGATGGCGATGTCCGACCAGTCGGCCGTGTGCTGGCCCACCCAGGACGAGCCGCCAGGACGGTCGTTCTTCGCGGTCAGCTCGACATAGCCGCGGGGCTGCACGTGCCGGCGGCGCAGGCCGGTGGAGGAGCCCAGCCAGGTCGTCGTGAGCTCGTGCGAGGCATAGCCGTAGTGACGCAGGCCGAGCGAGGACGCCCCGGCGAAGGACTCGCCGAGATCGCGTGCCACGTCGGCGAAGACGCCTGTCGTCGTCCGCTCGGCGGCCTCGCCGAACGACGCGTCGGCCGTGCCGGTGACCAGCGGCGCGTAGTCCGGCGCCGGGCCCGCCTCGCGGGCGGCGGCCTCGCTGGCGCGTACGAGGGTCTCGACGTCGCCGAGGACGGAGGCGCTGCGCACTCCGACCGACTCGCCGACCACGCTGATGACGGTGAGGTCGCGTTCGTACGAGGAGCCGTTGGTCGTCAGCGTGCTGTTGGCCCACCGGAGATTGACGGTGCTGGTCTCCGTCAGGATCACGACGCAGCCGTCGGCGACGGACAGCGACAGTGCCTGCTCGACGACGCCCGCCCCACTGGCGCTCATCGCCCCGCCTCCCGGTGGGTGTTGAGGATGCTGACGCCTCGGAACACCGCTGTGGGGCAGCCGTGCGACACGGCGGCGGTCTGCGACGGCTGGGCCTTGCCGCAGTTGAACGCGCCACCCAGGACGTAGGTCGAGGGGCCGCCGAGCGCCTCCATCGAGCCCCAGAACTCCGTGGTGGTCGCCTGGTAGGCGACGTCCCGCAGCTGCCCGACGAGCCGACCGGAGCGGATCTCGTAGAAGCGCTGCCCGGTGAACTGGAAGTTGTAGCGCTGCATGTCGATCGACCAGCTCTTGTCGCCGACGACGTAGATGCCGCGCTCGACGCCGCCGATGAGCTGGTCGGTCGTCGGGCCGTCGGGGGCGGCCTGCAGCGACACGTTCGGCATCCGCTGCACCGGTACGCGGTACGGGCCGTCGGCGAAGGCGCAGCCGTTGGACCTGCTCACGCCCAGCGCGGCGCCGTTCTGCTGGGCCATCCGCCGGTCCAGCTGGTATCCGACGAGGGTGCCGTCCCTGACGATGTCCCACTGCTGCGCGGCGACGCCCTCGTCGTCCCAGCCGACCGTCGACAGACCGTGCGGGGTGTGCCGGTCGCCGGTGACGTGCATGAGGTCGGTGCCGTAGCGCAGCGTGCCGAGCTGGTCGAGGGTGGCGAACGAGGTGCCCGCGTAGGCGGCCTCGTAGCCCAGCGCGCGGTCCAGCTCAGTGGCGTGACCCACGGACTCGTGGATGGTGAGCCAGAGGTTGGAGGGGTCGATCACGAGGTCGTACCGCCCGGGCTCGACGCTGCTGGCCTTGGCCTTCTCGACCAGGTTGAGCGGCAGCTGCTCGAGCTCGGAGGTCCAGTCGTAGCCGGTGGTGAGGTACTCCCAGCCCCGGCCGACAGGGGCGGCCAGGGTACGCATCGTCTCGAAGCCACCGCCCGGGTCGAGGCGGGTGCCGGTGACCTGCGGCTGCAGGCGGATGCGCTGCTGGGTTGTGGTCGTGCGGGCCGTGTCGGCGTAGAACTTGCACTCCTGGGCCTGCAGCAGCGAGATGTCGACGTGGTCCACGTCATCGTGCGCCAGCAGGCCGCGGCTCCAGTCGGTGAACAGCGCGACCTTGTCCGCGGTCGGGACGCCGAACGGGTCGATGTCGTAGGCGGACACCCATGTCACGTCGTCGTAGACGGGCTCGTCGGCCAGCGCGATCGGCTGCGAGTTCAGGGGTCTCGAGGTGCGGGCGACGTCGACGGCCTCCCGCGCCAGCCGGCGGGCCTCGTCGGTCGTGACGTCGGCACTGCTGGCGAACCCCCAGGTGCCGTCGACGATCACCCGTACGGCCAGGCCGAGGGTCACGTCGTCGGAGAGGTTCTCCAGCTCGGCGTCGCGCAGCGACAGGTGCTGGTTGCGGAGGCGCTCGACGCGGACGTCGGCGTGCTCGGCGCCCGCGTCGCGCGCGGTCTGGAGAGCGGCGTCCGCGAGCGCCCGCAGCGGGAGGGCGAGGAAGGCGGGCTCGACGGTCACGCGCCTCACCCTAGGCTTACCCATGCGTATGGTCCGATCTGACCATGTTGTCCGGGTCGTCACCTGCCGAGACTTGTGAGGTGAGTGTTGTCGACCTGTCTGCGGGAGTGACCCGCCCCTCGTTGGACCTCGCCGAGACCCTTCAGCTGGTCGCGGACACGATCGTCGAGTCACTGGGCTTCGAGGTCGCCGTCATCAACCTCGTCGACGAGAAGGACGCCACGTCGCTGGTCGTCGCGGCCGTCTCCGGGCCCGACGAGGTGCGCGAGCTGCTGCTGGGCCGCCGCCAGGGCAACGACGGCTGGGCCAAGCTGATCGCGGCCAGTGAGCCATGGGGCAAGCTGCGGTTCCTCGACCACGCGACGGCGCCCAGCGACCCTTCCGACATCCTCACCTGGATCCCTGACATGCCGGTGTCCGACGAGCCGGACGCCTGGCACCCGGAGGACGCCCTGTTCGCGCCCCTGCAGTCGGCCGACGGCCGCCATCTCGGGATGCTGTCGGTCGACGTCCCCCGGGACGGCCGCCGCCCAGGTCCGGCGACCCGGCACGCCCTCGAGGCCTTTGCCGTGACCGCAGCCCTTGCCATCGAGCACGCGACGCTCGCCACCGAGAGCCGCCGGGGCGTCCAGCGCTTCACCGCGGTCTTCGAATCGAGTCCGGTCGCGATCGCCATCCTGTCGGCCGACCGCACGATCGAGCGCGTCAACGACGCCTACTGCCGGTTCCTCCGTCGAGACCGCTCTGAGCTGCTCGGACGCAACCCGATGGAGTTCACGCACCCCGACGACCGGATCCTCTCGGAGCCCTCGTCCACGCTCGCCCGGACGGCCTTGCCCGGGCCACGCGAGCCGACCGAGGCCATCGAGAAGCGCTATCTGCTGCCCGACGGATCCGTGGTCTGGGGACGCCTCCAGCTGGCCCCACTGAACCAGGTGCACGACCCGGGCGTGCTCGTGGCCCAGGTCGTCGACGTCACCGAGCGCAAGCGCAGCGAGGACCGGCTGGTCCGCCAGGCGCACTACGACGCGCTCACGTCCCTGCCGAACCGCGGCGAGTCGATGGTGCGGCTGCGTCGGGCGCTCGCCGACGACGTCGACGCCGGGATGATGACGGCGGTCTTCTTCTGCGACCTCGACCGGCTCAAGCTCGTCAACGACGGCCATGGGCACGCCGTCGGCGACGCCTACATCCGCGAGGTCAGCAAGCGCATCAGTGCCAGCGTCCGCGACGGCGACGGCGTGGGTCGGCTCAGCGGTGACGAGTTCGTCGTCGTCCTCAGCGGGATCGGTACGCCCACCGAGGCGATCGGCATGGCCGGCCGGATCATCGACAGCGTGCGGCAGCCGCTGCGGCTCGGCGGAGCGTCCTTCACACCGTCGCTCTCGATCGGGATCGCCTACAGCACCGGTCCCGGGACGACCGCGGATGAACTGCTCGCGCAGGCCGACGCGGCGATGTACCGGGCCAAGAACGAGGAGCGCGGAGCCTGGCAGGTCTACGACCCGAGCATGAGCGGCTCGGCCGTCGCAAAGCTCGAGCTGCGGCACGACGTCGAAGCCGCCCTGCGCGAGGAGCAGTTCGTCCTGCACTACCAGCCCATCGTGCGGCTCGAGGACCGCTCGGTCACCGGCTACGAGGCGCTGCTCCGCTGGCAGCACCCCACGCGCGGGCTGCTCCTGCCCGGGCAGTTCCTCGACGTCATCCTCGACAGCGAGTACGAGGCGCCCGTCACCGACTGGGTGCTCACGCAGGCGACATGGGACGCGGCCCGCCTCGACGACAACCCTCGGGTGTCGGTCAACATCAGCTCCCTGCAGGTCGGGCGGCGCGACCTGCCGCAGGTCGTCCAGGCGGCGCTCACCCGGGCCGGCCTTGAGCCGGAGCGGCTCGTGCTCGAGCTCAC
>JAWWOJ010000089.1:0-4510 GCA_033851885.1 Frankiales bacterium
GTCCTGGGCGTCGGTGCCACCGCCGTCCTCACGCCCAAATGGTCGACGTCGAACTTCTGGCCCGTCGTGCAGAAGCACCAGGTCACGCACATCAGCCTGATGCCCTTCGTCTTCAGCGCCTTCCAGCTGCCGGAGACCCCGAAGGAGCACACGATCCGCGCCGGGGTGTTCGGGATGATCATGCCCGAGGTCGACGCCTGGCTCGGGCTGCGCGTCTACGCCGCCTACGGCATGACGGAGACCGTGACACACGCCATCACCGGCCGGCCGCAGGAGGGCTGGCCGCGGATGTCGATGGGGCATCCGACCCCCGGCTACGAGATGGCTGTCGTCTCGAAGGAGACCGGAGAGCCCGTCTCCTTCGGCGAGACCGGTGAGCTGTGGATGCGCGGGACGCGCGGCATCCAGCTGTTCCTCGAGTACTTCGACAACCCCTCTGCCAACGCCGACTCGTTCACCGAGGACGGCTGGTTCAAGACCGGCGACATGGTCAAGGTCCTCGAAGGCGGCAACGTCGTCTACACCGACCGTGACAAGGACCTCATGAAGGTCGGCGGCGAGAACGTCAGCGCCCGCGAGGTCGAGGACACCTGCCGGCTCGTGCCCGGCATCGCGGAGATCGCGGTCGTCGGAAAGTCACACGAGTGGCTGTCGATGGTCCCCGTCGCGTTCGTCATCAAGGCGCCCGGGGCCGAGCCGGACGACGCGCTGCTCGAGAAGGCGATCATCGAGGCCTGCGCCGCGAACCTCGCCGACTTCAAGGTGCCGCGCGCCGTGTACGTGGTCGAGGAGTTCCCTCGCGCGACGCTGGAGAAGGTCGCCAAGAACGTCCTGCGCGAGCTGGCGGACTCCTACCCGGCGGTCTGACCGACTCGCCGGAACGGCTGTGCTTGCTCGAGTTCGTAGGCGATCTCGAGCAGCGTCCGCTCGTCACCGTGTGCCGCTGAGAAGTGCACCCCGATGGGCCGGCCGTCGCTGGTCTGCCCGAGGGGCAGGCTCATGCCCGGGCTGCCCGCCGCGTTGTTCACCGGGGTGAAGCCGACGTAGTCCCGCAGCCGCTCGGCGAGCAGGTCGAAGGGCAGCCGAGGCGACAGGTGCCCGATCTCGGGTGTGGTGTGTGACAGCGCCGGTGACAGCACGAGGTCCCGTGACGCGAACGCCGCCGCATAGCGCGCCTTGCTGGCGCGCAGCCTGCGCAGCGCACCAGGGAACGCCGTGCGGCGCTCGGAGAAGTACGACCTCGCGCCGAGGGTCAGCGAGTCCGCGCGGGCCGGATCCCACCCGGGGAAGACCCGCGGGCCGGTCACCGCCACGAAGGAGGCGAGGAAGCCCCAGTAGAGCGCGAAGTCCTCGCCGAACTGCTCATCGACGGGGAACGGCACCTCCTCGACGGTGTGGCCGAGGTCTGCGAGCAGGTCGGAGGTCGCGAGCACGGCAGCCCGGGTCTCGGCGTCCGTGCTGCCCCTGGGCGCGTCGAGGACCAGCCCGACCCGCAGCCGCCGGCTCGACGGCCCCTCGACCAGGCCGATCGGAGGCAGCTTCCCGAGCCGCTCCGTGTGCGCGAGGAAGTGCGCGGTGTCCCGAACCGTCCGGGTGAGTGCCCCGTTGTTCACGAGCTTCAGCGGCATGACCCTGTCGAGGACGTCCGGAGCCCAGCGACCGCGGGTCGGCTTGAGCCCCACCAGACCGCAGGCCGCGGCCGGGATGCGGATCGACCCGCCGCCGTCGTTGGCGTGCGCGATCGGCACGACACCCGACGCGACGAGGGCTGCGGCGCCGCCGGAGCTCGCACCGCTGGAGTAGGACGGGTTCCACGGGTTGCGTACCGGCTCACCGGTCATGAACTCCGTCGTGGCGTTCCAGCCCATCTCCGGGAGCCGCGACTTGCCGAGTGCCACCAGACCGGTGCTGAGCACGGTGCCGGCGGCCACCGAGGTTCGCTTGGCGGGCTTGGCCGTGAAGGCCTCGGAGCCCTGGTTCGTCGGCCAGCCGGCGACGTCGACGTTGTCCTTGATGAACGTGGGCACACCCGAGAACGGCCCCGCCACGGGTGCGGCCGCCAGTGCGCGCTCGGCATCCATGAGCTGCACGGCGTTGAGGCCGTCGACCTTCGCCAGCCGTGCGACCGCGGCCTCGATGACGTCGCGGCGGCTGAGCTCACCGTCCCGGATCCGGGCCGCGAGCGCGATCCCGTCGAGCTCACCGAGCGCGTCGTCACTGAAGGCGTGCTGAGGGTCCACGTTGACAGTGTGCGCGACGGGGCAGAGTGCCGGTGTGCGGAGGTCCACTGCGTTGCCGGCCGTCCTTGTGGCACTGGTCGCCGCCTGCTCGTCCACGTCGGTGGCGGCGACGTCGGTGGCGCCCACGTCGCCGCCGCCTACCGCGTCCGCCCTGCCGCGCACAGTGGCTCCCACGACCCAGCACATCTCCAAGGTGCTGACGATCGTCGAGGAGAACCACGGCGCGTCGTCGGCTCGCAGCGGCATGCCCTACCTGGCCGCACTGGCCGACCGGTACGGCGTCGCCACCGACTACCGGTCACTGACCCACCCGTCGCTGCCGAACTACCTGGCGATGACCGCCGGCTCGACCCTCGGGATCCATGACGACGCGGACCCTGCGCGCCACCCGGTCAGCGGGCCGTCGGTGTTCGACCTCGCGCTGGCCCACGGGCACACGGGCAAGGCCTACGCCGACTCCCTGCCGTCGACGTGCGCGCGCTCGAACCACGGGCGGTACGCGGTACGGCACAACACGTGGACCTACTTCCCGCAGAGCACCAGCTGCCGCCGCCTCGACGTCCCGTCCGGTCAGCTCGCGGCGGACGCCGCCGCCGGCCGGCTGCCGGACGTCGGCATGCTGGTGCCCGATCTCTGCCACGACGCCCACGACTGCTCACTCGGCACCGCGGACGGGTATCTCCGCACGGTGCTGTCGACGGTGCTGGCCGGCCCGGACTGGAAGGCGGGTCGGCTTGCGGTCGTCATCACCTTCGACGAGGTGGAGGGCTCCGGCGGTGGCTCGTTGCTGACGGTCGTGGTCGCGCCAGGCCTGCACGGGGCCCGGGTCGGAGCACCGCTCAGCCACCTGTCCTGGTGCCGCTGGATGACCGACCTCGTCGGCGCCCCGCCGCTGCGCGACGCCGCCCGGGCGACCTCGTTGGGCCGGGCGTTCCACCTCTAGCGACAAATCTAGGGACAAATCCCCCTGAAACGTGTTTCACTTCGCGTGCCGGAGCGTTGCCCACCCAGGGGGATCAACATGCGCCGCACCGTTCTGCTCGCCGTACCCGTCCTTGTCGGCTCGCTGCTGCTGGCCCACCCCGCGACCGCGCAGCCACCTCGTCTGAGCCACCTGTTCGAGCAGCAGCTCACGTTCGACGACGCCTATGCCGAGGGCGAGCCGAGCATCGCGGTGAACCCCCGCAACCGGCAGAACATCATCGTGACCTTCCTGGCCAACGTCGGCTACGGCTTCTACGGCGCCGAGCACGGGCACCCACCGACCAGTACCCGCGACCGCGAGCAGGCCATGCAGGGCTGCGACGAACTCCTCACCTTCGACGGCGGCCGGCACTGGAAGCGCCAGCAGTTGCCCGTCGCGAGCTTCCAGATGGATCCGACGCGACCGAACTGCTCGGACACCCTCGTGCTGTTCGACGACAAGGGCGTCGCGTATGTCGTCGGGTCGAACTTCCAGTTCCCGTCGTTCGCGGCCGGTCAGGGCGACTTCCGGCTCATCCGGTCCTACGACGGTGGGCGCTCGTGGACCACGCCCTCCGTCATCTCGCCGGCCGTGCTCAGCCCGGGGAGTGACCCCGGCGCATGGCAGGGCGCGCGGTTCTACGACGACCGCGAGTTCATGGCCCTGGACCGTGACACCGGCCTGCTCTACGTCAACGGGACGCAGGGCCGCGCCGCCGCGGACGCGCAGGGCAACGTCGAGTACCTCGCCACCTCACGTGACGGCGGCCGGACGTGGGGGAACGCGATCGCCGTCGGCACCGCCTCGGCCGTGCAACTCGCCGCGGCGCACGGCATCGCGCTCTTCACGTCACCCCCCGCTGCCACCGGCAGCACGGGCGAGTGCAGCGGGTGCACCGACGTCGTGGTCAGCACCGACGGCGGCCGCAGCGTCGTCCGGCACGCCACCCTCATCCCTGCCGGCGGCGGACTGCTCGGCGGGCCTGCTGCCGTCGCCGACCCGCGGCACAAGGGTCACTTCGCGATCGCGTCGACGGACAGCACCGGCGCGCTCGTCGTCTATCGAAGCTATGACACCGGCGTCCACTGGTCGCGGGCCGGCCGGATCGCCGTACCCGGCCGTACGCCGGCGAAGCTCTGGCTCGACTGGACGCGAGACGGGGTCCTCGGCATCGGGTGGCGCGGGACCACGAGCAGCGGTGACTACGGGTTCTGGGGCGCGGTGTCCTTCGACGACGGCCGGCACTTCAGCGTCACGCGCATCAGCAAAGTGGACTCGCCGAAGAACTCCGGGGTGTGGGTCGCCG
>JAWWOJ010000095.1:0-9260 GCA_033851885.1 Frankiales bacterium
CGCGTCGCAGAGCCCGCCGCTGACCACGGCGGGCGGCAGGCCCCTGACCGGCCGCCCGTGGGTGTCCACGAGCCCGACCTGGCGGGCCAGCCCGTCGCCGTCCTTGGAGACCCGGACGATCCAGCGGTTGCCCTTGCGCAGGCCACCCGGGGCCACCACGTGCACGTCACTGGCGTGCCCGTAGACCTCGGCGATCTCCTTGCGCAGCCGCCGAGCGGTGCTGCCGGCGTCGAGGTCGGCCTCGATGACGATCTTGCCGGACACGATGTGCAGCCCACCCGCGAAGCGCAGCAGCGTCGCCATCTCGGCCTTGCGGCAACAGGGCTTCGTCACAGACAGCCGGGAGAGCTCGTCCTTGACGGCAGCCGTCATCGCCATCTACGCGTCACCTCTCATGATGTCGCCACAATCTCTCTGTAGACCGCGGCCAGCAGCTGCGGGTCGTGCCGTGGCGTGCCATCGGCGAGGGAAACGGGGGCCAGGACCAGCCGACCCCCCGCCGACTCCACTGCAGACATCAGACCATGCCTGTCCAGCACCCTCGACGGATCGGCCACGACCACGTCGATCGTGAGCTCCGGAGCGTGCGCGCAGAGCACCTCGAGGTGGGTCTCCGGCGAGTAGCCCTCCGTCTCCCCCAGCTGCGGCGCAAGGTTGAGGGCGACGACCCGGGTGGCGGCGGTCTTGGCGAGGGCCTCGCGCAGCTCGGGCACCAGCAGGTGGGTGATGACGCTGGTCAGCCAGGACCCCGGGCCGAGCACGACGACGTCGGCGTCGAGGACCGCCTGGACGGCCTCCGGGCACGCGGGCGGGTCCTCGGGCAGCAGGTACACGGCACAGACATCGCCGGTGGTGGTCGCGACGGCGACCTGGCCGACGACCCGGCTGATGGCGCTGCGGTCGAGGGGGTCGAGACCGACCACCTCCGCCACGATCTCCAGCGGCGTGGTCGACGCCGGAAGCACCCGTCCGCGGGCGCCGACCAGCCGACCGACCAGGTCGAGGGCCTCGACGATGCCGCTGCTCTCGGTGAGGCCGGCCAGGATGAGGTTGCCGACGGCGTGACCCGCGAGCGGACCGTCACCGCCGAACCGGTGCTGCAGCAGCCGGCCCCACGTCTGCGACCAGGCGTCGTCGCCGGCCAGGGCCGCCAGCGCCATCCGGAGGTCCCCCGGCGGGAGCATCCCGAGCTCGTCGCGGAGCCGGCCGCTCGACCCGCCGTCGTCCGCGACGGTGACGATCGCCGTCAGCTGGTCGGTGACCTGCCGGAGTGCCTGCAGGGAGGCCGCGAGCCCGTGACCCCCGCCGAGTGCCACGATCTTCGGGCCGCTCACTCGCGCCCCAGGTCCCGGTGCTGGACGACGACCTCGAGACCCGCGGCGTCGAGGCGGCGGGCGAGCTCCTCCGAGATCGCGACGCTGCGGTGCTTGCCGCCGGTGCAGCCGACGGCGAGCAGGGCATAGCGCTTGCCCTCCCGCAGGTAGCCCTGGGCGAGCAGCTCGACGACGCCTGTGTAGCGGTCGAGAAAGTCGGTCGCCCCGTCCCGGGACAGGACGTAGTCGCGGACGGCGTCGTCCTGGCCCGTCTGGGGTCGCAGCTCGGGAACCCAGTGCGGGTTGGGCAGGAACCGGCAGTCCACCACCAGGTCGGCGTCGACCGGCAGCCCGTACTTGTAGCCGAACGACATCAGCGTCAGCTGCAGCGGCGCGGCGGACGCACGCGCGTCGAAGGCGGCACCGACGCGGTCCCGCAGCTCGTAGACGTTGAGCAGGCTGGTGTCGAGGACGAGGTCGGCCCTCGCCCGGGTCTCGCGCAACAGGTCGCGCTCGCGGGCGATGCCCTCCACGAGGCCGCCGTCGCCCTGGAGCGGGTGCGGCCGGCGGACCGAGTCGAAGCGACGGACGAGGGCCTCGTCGCTGGCCTCCAGGAACAGGACGCGGGCTCGGGTGCCACGGTCCGCGAGGTGGGCGAGCGCGGTCGCGAGGTCGCCGGCGAAGGGACGCGACCGGGTGTCGGTCACGACACAGATCTTCTCGACCGCGCCCTCGGAGCCGACGGCGAGGTCGACCATGGTCCCGATCAGCGAGGAGGGGAGGTTGTCGACGACGAACCAGCCGAGGTCCTCGAGGTGGTGCGCCGCGGTCGACCGCCCCGCGCCGGACAGCCCGGTCACGACGACCAGCTCCTGCGTCATGAGACGACCTCGCCCGTGGCCGGGTTGAAGGCAGCGGCTGGTGCGTCGGAGGCGAGCGCGGCAACGACCGCCTCCGCTGTCAGCCGACCCACCCCTGGCACCTCCAAGACCTCCTCGACCGAAGCGGCCCGGAGCCGCTTCAACGACCCGAAGTGTCGCAGCAGCGCCTTGCGGCGCGCCTCACCCAGTCCGGCAATGCCGTCCAGGGCGCTCGCCGTCATGGCCTTGCTGCGCCGCTCGCGGTGGAACGCGATCGCGAAGCGGTGCGCCTCGTCCCGCACCCGCTGCAGCAGGTAGAGGCCCTCGCTCGTCCTCGGCATGATCACCGGGTCCTCCTGACCCGGCAGCCAGACCTCCTCGAGCCGCTTGGCGAGGCCGCAGAGCGCGACGTCGACGATGCCGAGCTCGTCCATCGCCCGTTGGGCGGCGGCGACCTGCGGCGGACCACCGTCGACGACCACGAGGTTGGGCGGGTAGGCGAACTTCTTCGGGCGCCCGTCGACCTCCGGCACGCTCTCCTCGAGATAGCGGGAGAACCGGCGGCTGATGACCTCGTGCATCGAGGCCACGTCGTCCTGGCCCTCGACGTGCTTGACCGAGAAGCGGCGGTACTCCGACTTGCGGGCCAGCCCGTCCTCGAAGACGACCATCGACGCGACGACCGAGGTGCCCTGCAGGTTGGAGACGTCGAAGCACTCGATCCGCAGCGGCGCGTCGTCCAGCTGCAGGGCCTCCTGGATCTCGGCGAGCGCCATCGACCGTGCCGTGAGGTCGCTGGCCCGCTTCGTCTTGTGCAGCGCGAACGCCTGCTTGGCGTTGCGCTCGACGGTCTCCATGAGCGCCCTCTTGTCGCCCCGCTGCGGGACGCGCACGCTCACGTTGGTGCCCCGCAGCTGCTTGAGCCACCGCTCGATCGGCTGCGCATCAGGGGGAAGCGCAGGGACGAGCACCTCCCGGGGTACGTCGGCCGCGGCAGCCTGCCCGAGTTGGTACTCGTCCTCGTCCTCGCCGTAGACCTGCGCGAGGAACTGGCCGACCAGCTCTCCCGTCGTGACGTCCTCGACCTTGTCCACGACGTAGCCGTGCTGGCCGCGGATCCGGCCGCCGCGGACGTGGAAGACCTGCAGGGCCGCCTCGAGCTGGTCCTCGACGATCCCGATCACGTCGGCGTCGGTGCCGTCGGTGAAGACCACCGTCTGCTTCTCGAGCGCCTTCTTCATCGCGCCGACATCGTCGCGCAGCCGGGCCGCCCGCTCGTAGTCGAGCCCGGCAGCGGCCTCCTGCATCTGCTGCTCGAGGCGCTTCACGAACTTCGTCGACGACCCCGCCATGAAGTCGCAGAAGTCCTCGACCGTCTCGCGGTGCTGCTCCGCGGAGACCCGGCCGACGCAGGGCGCCGAGCACTTGCCGATGTAGCCGAGCAGGCACGGCCGACCGACCTGGCTCGCGCGCTTGAAGACCCCGGCGCTGCAGGTGCGCGCAGGAAAGACGCGGAGCAGCAGGTCCAGCGTCTCGCGGATCGCCCAGGCGTGGGAGTAGGGGCCGAAGTACCGCACGCCCTTCTTCTTGGGCCCGCGCATCACCTGCAGCCGCGGGTACTCCTCGTGCAGCGTGACCGCCAGCCACGGGTAGCTCTTGTCGTCGCGGTACTTCACGTTGAACCGGGGGTCGAACTCCTTGATCCAGGAGTACTCGAGCTGCAGCGCCTCGACCTCGGTCGCGACGACGGTCCACTCGACCGAGGCCGCCGTCGTCACCAGCTGACGGGTGCGGGGGTGCAGGTTGTGGGTGTCCTGGAAGTAGGAGCTCAGCCGGCTCCGCAGGCTCTTGGCCTTCCCGACGTAGAGGACCGTGGCCTTGTCGTCCCGGAACCGGTAGACCCCCGGCTCGACCGGGATCGTCCCGGCGGCCGGCCGGTACGACGCGGGGTCTGCCACGCTCCCAGACTAGGCGCGCGGTCTGACGTGACTACTCGTCGAAGATGTGGACCGGCGTGCCCACCGTGAGCTTCGCGTAGAGGATGTCGGTGTTGTAGTCGGTCATGCGCACGCAGCCGTGGCTGACCGGGTGCGCGGGCACGTCGTACCCCTCGCCGTGCAGGGCGAAGCCGCCGATGAAGTACGACGGCCGGTAGAGGTAGCCGAGCTTGCTCGTCCGCACCCCGTCGATCTTGCGCTGGACCTGGAAGGAGCCGCGCGGCGTGTGGGCGATGTCGGAGCCGCCCTCGTAGTAGTAGCGGTACTCACCTCCCGTGGAGGTGTCGACGATCAGCTTGATGACGCCAGCCTCGGAGTAGACGACGACCTGGCGGGTGATGTCGACCTCGACGGCGTGACCGGCGGACGGGTAACGCAAGGCGTAGCCCCGTGGCTTGCCCATGCGGGTGCGCTCGGCCTTGGTCCAGGTGCCGTTGCGGGTCAGGCGCTCGACCTTCTCGAAGGCGATGACGGCATGCTCGGTGTTGCGGTCGAAGGTGCCGTCGACACTCCCCGGCGAGTAGTGCAGGGCCCGCAGCTGGCGCTCCAGCGTCAGCACGTCGTTGCCCTGGTTGCCCAGCGTCAGGTTGCGGGTGTCGACCTCGAGCACGCGCGGCGCGGAGGTCGCCCCCAGGTAGGCGGCGGCGGAGGGCAGCACCGCGCGGTAGGCGAACACCCCGACCGACCCGGGTACGTAGTGGTAGGTCCAGTTGCCCTTGCTGTCCGGCCGCACCGAGGTGAGCGTGCCGTACGTGCCGTTGGCCGTCCGGCGCTGGATGCGGATGACCGCACCCGGCAGACCTCCAGGCACGTGGCCGGCGAAGGTCGTCGCCTCCGGGCGCACCACGACGTTCGGCGTGAACGTCGCCGACAGGGGCGGCTGCATCTGCACGATGCGGTGCGTGCTCCCGCTGGCCTGCGAGAACGCGTCGCCGTCATAGCGCAGTGCCAGGTCGAGGTTGCGGGTCGACACCAGCACCGCCTTGACGGCGCCGTTGGCGTCGGTGGTGAACCGCCGCGCGACGGTGTAGGTCGAGGTACCTCCGACCCGGGCGAGCAGGTCCACCCGCATGTTGGGCGACGGCGAGCCGCCGCGGGTCAGGACCCCGCTCGCGGCGTACTGCTGCCCGTAGGCCGCGGTCGCCCGTGAGGTCGCCAGGCTGAGTGCGGTCGGCACCGGGCCGACCGGGGCGAGCGTGACGGACGTTCCGTTGGTGCTGGTCGTGCCGTCGGTGTCCTGCGCCCACACCTCGTAGGTGCGCGCCGCGGTGTTGAGGAAGTGGGTGTCCCTCGCCGTGCTGCCCGCGCTGTCGACCGGGGTGCCGCTCGTCGGGGTCGGCGTGCCGGCGACTCCGGTGACGTCGCGGACGACCGAAGCGGCGCTGCCGCCACCGCTCCAGCTCAGCAGGGCCGCGTGGTCACCCACGCTCGCGGTAAGAGCCGTGACGTCAGCCGGCGGCGTCGCGGCCGAGGCGACGGACGGCACAGCCAGCAGGGCGCCCGCGACGGCGAGGACACCCAGGGTGGACGAGCGACGCATGACGGAGACCTTCCCGTGACCGATGAGTAAGCCAAGAGTACGGGCTGCGTCGCTTGCCGCCCTGCAACTGCTAGCGCCTCGCGAGTGCCTTCTTGCGGGGAGCGGCGGACTTGCCGGCGGCCTTCTTCGCCGGTGCGGCGGTGCGCCCGCGGCCCTGGAGGACCCGCTCGAGGAACCGTCCGGTGTGGCTCGCCTCGACCTGTGCGATGGCTTCCGGGGTGCCCTCCGCGACGACCATGCCGCCTCCGGAGCCGCCCTCCGGACCGAGGTCGATGACCCAGTCGGCGGTCTTGATGACGTCGAGGTTGTGCTCGATCACCACGACGCTGTTGCCCTGGTCGACGAGCCGGCCGAGCACCGCGAGGAGCTTGCGGATGTCCTCGAAGTGCAGGCCGGTCGTCGGCTCGTCGAGGACGTAGATCGTGCGGCCGGTCTGGCGCTTCTGCAGCTCGGCTGCGAGCTTGACCCGCTGCGCCTCCCCTCCGGAGAGGGTCGGCGCCGGCTGGCCGAGCCGGACGTAGCCGAGGCCGACGTCGACGAGGGTCTTGAGGTGCCGGCTGATGGCGGGGACGGCCTCGAAGAACCCGGCGGCCTCCTCGATCGGCATGTCGAGGACCTCGGAGATGGTCTTGCCCTTGAAGTGCACCTCGAGCGTCTCGCGGTTGTAGCGGGCACCGTGGCACACCTCGCACGGGACGTAGACGTCCGGCAGGAAGTTCATCTCGATCTTGATGGTGCCGTCGCCGGCGCAGTTCTCGCAGCGGCCGCCCTTGACGTTGAAGGAGAACCGGCCGGGGAGGTAGCCGCGGACCTTGGCCTCCGTCGTCTCGGCGAACAGCTTGCGCATGTGGTCGAAGACGCCGGTGTAGGTCGCCGGGTTGGACCGCGGTGTCCGGCCGATGGGCGACTGGTCGACCCGCACGACCTTGTCGAGCTGGTCGAGGCCGGTGATGCGGGTGTGCCGGCCGGGGACCTCCCGCGCACCGTTGAGCTGGTTGACCAGCACGGCGGAGAGGATGTCGTTGATCAGCGTCGACTTGCCCGACCCGCTGACGCCGGTGACGGCGACGAGCTGCCCCAGGGGGATGTCGACCGTCACGTCCCGCAGGTTGTGCTCGCGGGCGCCGACGATGGTCAGCTTGCGCTTGGGGTCGCGCGGCCGCCGGATCGCCGGGACCTCGATCGACCGCCGACCACTGAGGTATTGGCCGGTGATGCTGTCCGGGCTCTCCAGCAGGTCCTTCACGGTCCCGCTCACGACGATCTGACCGCCGTGCTCCCCCGCACCCGGGCCGATGTCGACGACCCAGTCGGCGACCTTGATGGTGTCCTCGTCGTGCTCGACGACGATGAGGGTGTTGCCCAGGTCCTTCAGCCTCAGCAGCGTGTCGATGAGCCGGCGGTTGTCGCGCTGGTGCAGGCCGATCGACGGCTCGTCGAGGACGTAGAGCACGCCCACGAGGCCGGACCCGATCTGGGTCGCGAGCCGGATCCGCTGCGCCTCACCACCCGCGAGGGTGCCGGCTGGCCGGTCGAGCGAGAGGTAGTCGAGGCCGACGTCGAGCAGGAAGCCCATCCGCTCGTTGACCTCCTTGAGCACCCGCTCGGCGATCAGCCGCTGCCGGTCGTCGAGCTCGAGGTTGCGCAGGAACTCCGCGCAGTCGGCGATGCTCATCGCGGCGATCGCGGCGATCGACTTGTCCGACAGCGTGACCGCGAGGACCTCGGGCTTGAGCCGGGCGCCCTGGCAGGCGGGGCACGGCACCTCGCGCATGTACCCCTCGTAGCGGTCGCGGCTGGTCTCGCTCTCCGCCTCGGCGTGCCGGCGCTCGAGGAACGGCACGACCCCTTCGTAGGAGGTGTAGTAGCTGCGCTCACGTCCGTAGCGGTTCTTGTAGCGAACGTGCACCTCGGTCTCGTGCCCGTCCAGGATCGCCTTCTGCTGCTTGGCGGTGAGGCTGCTCCAGCGGCTCTTCAGGGTGAACCCGAGCGCGTCGCCGAGCGCGGTCAGCAGTCGCCCGAAGTACTCGATGTTGTGGCCGCTGGACCACGGGTAGATGGCGCCCTCTGCCAGGGTCTTGTCCGGGTCGGGGATGACGAGCTCCGGGTCGACCTCCTTCTTGGTGCCGAGCCCGTGGCACGCGACGCAGGCGCCGAACGGGCTGTTGAAGGAGAAGCTGCGCGGCTCGAGCTCCTCGAACGAGAGGTCGTCGTCGAGGCAGGCCAGGTGCTCGGAGAACGTCCGCTCGCGGTGCGGGTCGTCCTCCGGCAGGTCGACGAAGTCGAGGGTGACCAGCCCGTTGCCGAGCTGGAGCGCGGTCTCGATCGAGTCGGTCAGGCGGCGCTTGGAGCTCGCCTTCACCTGGAGGCGGTCGACGACCACCTCGATGGTGTGCTTCTCCTGCTTCTTCAGCTTGGGTACGTCGGTGAGCGCGTGCACCACCCCGTCGACCCGCGCCCGGCTGTATCCCTTGGTCTGCAGGTCGGCGAACAGGTCGACGTATTCGCCCTTACGCTCCCGGATCACGGGCGCCAGCACCTGGAACCGGCTGCCCTCCTCCAGCTCGAGAACGCGGTCGACGATCTGGCTCGGCTGCTGGCGGGCGATGACCTTGCCGCAGACCGGGCAGTGCGGGGTGCCGGCCCGGGCGAAGAGCAGGCGGAGGTAGTCGTAGACCTCAGTGATCGTCCCGACGGTGGAGCGGGGGTTCCGGTTAGTCGACTTCTGGTCGATGCTCACGGCCGGGCTGAGGCCCTCGATGAAGTCGACGTCGGGCTTGTCCATCTGGCCGAGGAACTGCCGGGCGTACGCGCTCAGCGACTCCACGTAGCGGCGCTGGCCCTCGGCGAAGATCGTGTCGAACGCCAGGCTGGACTTCCCGGAGCCGGACAGGCCGGTGAACACGACCAGCGCGTCACGCGGCAGGTCGAGGGAGACATCCTTGAGGTTGTGCTCGCGCGCGCCGCGCACGACCAGACGGTCTGCCATCGTGTCCTTATGCTCAGGGTTGCCGGGCGGGGAAGCTCCGTCCTCAGGCTAACCGCGCGCGACGACAGAACCCTTCCCGCTCCGCGATAGCGTCGGAGGCATGTACTCAGGCGAGGTCGAGGTGGGCGGGCCCACCGACGTGCGGGAGCTGCCGGGTCTGACGATCACCAAGATCGCCACCAACCCGTTCAACAACAACTGCTACTTCCTGCGGGACACCGCGACGGGCGCCACCCTGCTCATCGACGCTGCCGGCGACCCGGACCGGCTGCTGGCCGCCCTCGGCGACGGCCAGCTCGTCGGGATCGTCGAGACCCACGGCCACTGGGACCACTGGCAGGGGCTGGCCGACGTCGTGACGGCGACCGGAGCGCCCGTCCTCGCGACCGTCGCCGACGCCCCTGAGCTCCCGGTCCCCGTCGACCGCTTCCTCACCGACGACGACGTGGTGACGGTCGGCAGCCACCGGCTGACGGCGATCACGCTGGTCGGTCACACCCCTGGCTCGGTGGCGCTGCACTACGCCCCGGAGGGCGGCCACCTCTTCACCGGCGACTCGCT
>JAWWOJ010000104.1:0-5544 GCA_033851885.1 Frankiales bacterium
GCCTGGCTGTTGTCGACCAGGGCGTTCACGGCGACCGTGATGTCACCGTCACCGGTCCAGCAGGGGGCGTCCGGCGTCGTGCCCGGCACGAGCTCGGACGGCGAGGCGCAGGCCAGCTCCCAGTGGCCCCAGCTCTGTGCGCGCACGCTGTCGTAGGACCGCGCCACGAGGTCGGCATCGGCCCTCCCCGAGGCCAGCACGATCACCAGCGTCGACAGCTGGTGGGTCGCCGTGCGCGAGATCTTCGCCTGTGTCTCGAGTCCGTGCTTCGAGGCGTCGTGGTGCTTGGACCAGGACTTGTAGGACGGCTCGCCGGCCTCGATAACACCCGGGATGTTCCAGATCTTCTTGAGGTTGGTGCGGACCCGGCGACCCTCCTTGGCCGTCAGCAGAGCCGCCTTGGCGATCTCGCGGCGTGGGGTGCCGGCGGGTACGGCCTTCTCGAACGCGCCTCTGGCGCGCTGCCGCGGGCTGACGGGACCGGGGGGGGTGCCGGGTACCGCGGCCACCGGGCGCCGCGCGGGCACCGTCGGCTCCTCGACCGGTGGGGCCGCCGGAGCAGCAGCGACCGGCGGAGCGAGCTCGCGGACCTTGGCCTCCAGCGCCTGGCGGCGCTCGCTCTCGCGGAGCAGCTCGTCGCGCAGGTGCCGCACCCGGTTGAGGAGCAGCTCCTCGGTCGTGGGTACGTCGGGAGGCCCGGCCTTCTCCCCGCGACGGGTCGAGTCGAAGGTCAGGCGCGCCTCGTCGGGCAGCGCGTCGTCCAGGGGGCCGGCGACGCCGCTGGCCGGGGCGCGGACGCCGCACTGCCACTGGGATTCGGTGCCCTCCTTCCAGAACACCGGACCCCAGGACGCCGGGTCGATCTGCTCGACGTCCTGGAAGCCGGCCCGGCGGAAGAGCTCGGCGAGCGAGTCCGGCCCGTAGCACCAGATGTGCGGGGACGGCTGCACGTAGGAGTAGATGAACGACGCGTTCACCTGGTCGTTGCTGACCTCGCCGTCGAGGTAGGCCTTGAAGATCGCGTCCATGTCCGGCGTGACGGCGGAGATCATCGTGCCCGGGCGCAGCCGTTCGTTCATGAGGCGCAAGGTGACGAGGGCGTCGCCCGGCATGATGTGCTCGAGCACGTGCCCCATGTAGATCTCGTCGATCTCGGCGGCGTACTGCCGCAGGAACTCCGCGGCCTCCATGTAGATGTCGGCCTTGACGTCGCGGCTCTCGTCGACGTTGGTCCAGCCCTCCATGTAGGCCTGACCACAACCGAGGTTGACTCTCACCGCGCGTTCTCCGATCGAAGGTTGCTGCTCATGCTCCACGTGCCCGGCAGGTCGACGACACCCGCCCCCGCGGCGCCGTGCCCCGGCTGCACATGCAGCGCGAAGGCCTGGTCGCGGTAGTCGTAGACATGGGCCATGGTCGTGTCGACGACGGCCGCGCTCACGACGTAGGCACCGGGCTGCAGGAGCAGCCGGTCCATCCGGAAGTCGACGTGGCCCGCACCGGTCGGTGTGCCCGTCATGACGCCGCCCTCGCGCGAGTTGGGGCCCGACACGTGGGTGCCGCTCTCGTGGTGGAAGGCCAGCCCGAAGACGGGTTCGTCCACCGGATCGTGCACGTCGTAGTGCATCCGGATGGTGAGGGCGTCCCCCGTCGTGCCGATCGGGGAGGCGGTGCCGGTCGCGTCGAGGAACTCGAGCTTGCTGATCGTGATCTCACGGGTGCCGCGCCGGCTCCGGCTGTCGTCGAGCTCCTCGGCGTCGCCGAGCCGCGACGCCTCCGCCCTGTTGACCTCACGGAGGTAGGAGTCGACGACCGACAGAGCCTTTCCCTCCGCCTTCATCTGCCCGTGGTCGAGCCACAGCGCGTGGTCGCACAGGGTCTGTACGAGAGGAAGCGAGTGCGACACGAAGCAGATCGTCACGCCCTTGCGGCGCAGCTTGTAGAGGTGGTCGAAGCACTTGCGCTGGAAGTCCTCGTCGCCGACCGCGACGATCTCGTCGATGAGCAGGATCTCGGGGTCGAGGTTCACCGCGATCGCGAAGCCGAGCCGGACGTACATGCCGGAGCTGTAGACCTTGACCGGCGCGTCGATGAACTGCCCCGGGATGCCGCTGAACTCGATGATCTCCTCCAGGGACGCGTCGATCTGCTTGCGCGTCATCCCGAGGATCGAGCCGTTGAGGAAGATGTTCTCGCGACCGGACAGCTCCGGGTGAAAGCCGGCACCGAGCTCGATCATCGAGCTCACCCGGCCGGCCGCGAGCACATTGCCGGAGGTCGGACGGTGGATGCTCGCGAGCAACTTGAGCATCGTCGACTTGCCCGAGCCGTTGTGACCGATCAGGCCGTACGTCGAGCCACGCGGCACCTCGAAGCTGATGTCACGCAGCGCCCAGAACCGGTCGTTGCCCTTCGGCCGACCACGGACGAAGCGCTCCTTGATGTTGGTGCGCCTGTCGGAATGGAGCTCGAAGACCTTGCTCACGCCCTCGACGCTGATCGCGATGTCGCTCATCAGAGCAACTCGGCCACGTCGCGGGACCCGCGCTCGAAGAACGTGAACCCGACGAGGAACACGACGACGCTCACGATGACGAGAGTGAGCAGGCGACCGGCGCTCGGGACCTTGAGGTCGTAGACCACGTCCCTGAACGCCTCCACGAACTGGGTCAGCGGGTTGAGCTCGATGATCCGCCGCAACGGCCAGCCGTTCTTGCTCACCGGCACGATGGTCAGCGGGTAGATGATCGGGGTGCCGTAGAACATCAGGTTCAGCACGATCGAGACCAGGTACGAGACATCGCGGTAGCGCACGTTGAGCCGGGCCAGGATGAGCCCGAGGCCGAGCCCGAACAGCGCCAGCAGCGCGAGCAGCAGCGGCAGGAACAGGAACGTGAAGCTCACGTTCTGCACCACGATCATCACGACGACCAGCAGGCCGATCTCGATGCCGGCCTGGTAGAGCGTCGCCGCCGCGCCCCCGAGCACCGGCGCGAACGGCGGGAAGTAGATCTTCTTGAGCAGCGGACCGGCTCCCACCAGGGCCCCGATGGCGCCGGTGACGACGGCGTTGAAGAAGTTCCAGGCCACCAGGGCCGTGAACAGGTAGATCGCGAAGTTCTTGAGATGGCCGTTGCCCGCGACCGGCGGCGGCACCCGGAGGAAGATCCCGAAGACGAGCGAGTAGATGGCCAGCGTCGCCAGCGGGTTGAGCAGCGACCACAGCTGCCCCAGCGCGCTGCCCTTGTATTTTCCTCGCAGCTCGCGCTGGGCGAAGTTGCCGATCAGGCCCCGGTAGGTCCAGATCTCGGTGAGCTGCGGCATCGGTCTCGTCTAGTTGGAGGTTGTCACCTTTTGCGGGCGCGGGAGCGTGCTCACTCTAGGGGATCACGACCTCACCACCCGGGTCCCGGACCGCATGTCAGAGGGGCCGTAGCCTCAGTCGGATGCGGAGACTGAGCGGCGCTGTGAGCCTGGCCACCCTTGTGCTCGCGGGTGCGTGCTCGGGCTCCACCCCCACCGCGGTGCAGACACCGGCACCGACGGCGTCCCCCACCCCGACCTTCAGCCCGGCCCCGAGCCACACCCCGTCCGCCACCCCGTCCGCCACGGTCGCTCCCGTCGTACCGACCGGGAGCGAGTCCCCTGCTCCGCTGGGGCAGCCCACCTGCAAGGCGTCCGCCGTGACGGTCACCGACGCCGACACGGTGACCCCCCGGGGCGCGAGCTACCGCGCCGAGGTCTACGTGCTGCGCACGACCGGGAGCCCCTGCCAGCTGATGGGCTACCCGAGCGTGCTCGTCAGCGGGGCGAGCGTCAGCCACGGCGGCCAGGGCCTGCCCGCCGAGACGGCGAAGCCGTACACGCTGTCGAGGGCGACCTCGCTCAGCTTCGCGCTGGCCACCGGCCGCACGGGTGCCAGCTGCTCCGACGTGACCACGATCACCGTCACGCTCCCGGGGACAAACCAGCCCAAGAAGGTCGTGACCACCCTGCGGGTGTGTGACCACAAGCTGGGAGTTTCCCCGGTGCACCGCCTGGGCGACGACGAGTGAGGGCGAAATGACAGGGGTGTGGCTCAAGGGCTAGTCGCTTTGCGACGAAGCCCCAGAGAGGCTCGTGCAGGCCCGACGGACAGTCCGATGGACAGAGCAGCAAGAACGCTAGGAGAGCAGACGTGCGTAGCCGCTGGTTGCTGGTGGTCGTGACGACCGCGGCGATGCTGTCGACGCTGCTCGGGCTGCCCGCTGCCGCCGCCCCTGCGACCCCCGCGGGCCTGACCGCCACGATCGAGGACTTCCAGCCCTACGTCGGCCAGTCCACCTGCGACCCGATCGCGAAGCCGGGCGTCAAGGCGTTCCTCAACCTGCTGCTCGCCGCCTACCCAGACACCGGCAGCGACGGCATCGTGCGGGACTGCGGCATCGGCGGCCAGAGCGAGCACAAGGAGGGCCGCGCCTTCGACTGGCAGGTCTCCGCGAGCAACGCCACCGACGTCAAGCACGTCAACGACCTCATGGCGTGGCTGCTCGCCACCGACAGGTACGGCAACAAGGACGCGATGTTCCGGCGCCTGGGCCTGATGTACATGATCTGGAACAAGCGGATCTGGAAGGGTTACCAGGCTGACAAGGGCTGGCAGGCGTACAGCGGGGTCAGCGAGCACACCGACCACGTGCACTTCTCGTTCGGCTGGGCCGGCGCCAAGAAGGCGACGTCCTACTGGACCGGTCGCGTCGCCGCGATCGACTACGGCCCCAACAGCAGCCCGCCCAAGCCGACCGTCCCGACGGTCAGCCCCGTCGCGGTGCCGTCGAACCTCCCCGTCCTCGCCAGCTTCGGCAGCCTCACGCTGACGCCCTCCTCCAGCGGTGACGCCGTGGCCGCGCTCCAGAAGGGCCTGCACCGGGACGCCTCCGGCACGTGGTCCAGCGACACCACCCTGGCCGTCGAGCAGTTCCAGCAGCAGCAGGGGCTGCCGGTCTCGTCCAGCTGGACGCCCGATGCCTGGCTGCGGCTGTTCCCCAAACCGACGGTGCCGTTCGGTGCCGTCGAGCACGTCGACCCGGCCCGCGGCCCGATGAACCTCACCGGCTGGGCGATCGACGCCGGTGCCGACGTACCGCTCGAGATCCACGTCTACGTCGACGGTGCCTTCGCGCAGTCCGTCCTCGAGGACCAGGCGCGGCCCGACATCACATCGACCTACACCCAGTACGGGGCGGCGCACGGCTACCGGGTCCCCCTCAACCTGACCGACGGCACCCACGAGGTCTGCGCCTACGCGCTCAACGCGTCTGGCACGGCCGGGGCCACCGGCAAGCTCGGCTGCCTGACCACCGACGTCCAGCACGGGCCGGTGGGTGCCTTCGAGACGCTCGGCCAGACCCCCGACGGCATCCAGGCCACCGGCTGGGCCCTCGACGGTGACACCGACTCCCCGATCGCAGTGCACCTGCTCGTCGACGACACGACCACCGTGGTCGTGCCCTCGGCCGAGACACCCCGCCCCGATCTCGCGAGCCGCTTCCCCGACTACGCGCC
>JAWWOJ010000120.1:0-7657 GCA_033851885.1 Frankiales bacterium
CGAGGTCATTCCACCGCACGGCCACCGGCCGCACGAGATCGGGGCGCAGAGTTTCGAGGGCGTTGCCGTTACTGCGACGCGACTGATGCGTTGGAGCCGTTGTGACCCTGCACCCACGTCGTACCGCCGTGCTCGCGCTCGCTGTCGCCCTCGCCGGTGTGGGCCTCGCCTCCGCGTCGAGCTCGCCCACCCAGCCCGGCTTCGCCAGCTGGCTGGCGACACACGCCTCCAGCGGCAAGGCGGCGACCACGACGACAGTGCCGGCCGCGACGCCGCGCGCACACTGCGGCAAGGGCTCCCTGCCCGAGACGGGTCGTCAGGGCCGGGTCCCGTTGGCCGACTACACCAGCGGCCGCGCTGCCAAGGGCTACACCTGCAACACCGTCCAGGCCGCACACATCGGCGAGACCGGCGGCTTCAAGACGTTCCGCTACACCGACCGCACCGGCCGGGTCTGCGCGTTCTACGACGGCACCCTGCTGTTCCCGACAGCGGCGGCGCACAACGAGACGGGCGGTGTGCACGTCCTGGACATGAGCGACCCGGCACGCCCGATCGAGACGGACCGGCTCGTCACCCCCGCGATGGACAGCCCCCACGAGTCGCTCGCGCTCAACCCGGCCCGCGGACTGCTCGCGGCCGCCGTGGGGTCCCCCGCCACCGCCCCGGGGATCGTCGACGTCTACGACGTGTCGCAGGACTGCCGCACGCCGGTTCTGCAGTCGAGCTCGCCGCTGGGCATCCTCGGGCACGAGAGCGGCTTCTCGCCCGACGGCCGCACCCTCTGGGTCTCGACGACTGCCGGCCCCGGAGTCACGGCGATCGACGTGAGCAACCCGCGGCTGCCCTCGATCGTGTGGCACTCGTTCACCTACACCTTCCACGGCATGAACCTCAGCGCCGACGGCAACCGCCTCTACGGAGCCGACCTCGGCAGCGTGCACGGGCTGTCCATCCTCGATGTCAGCCAGGTGCAGCGCCGCGTCGCCAACCCCGTCGTGACCCAGGTCTCGCACCTCACCTGGCCCGAGGTGTCCATCCCGCAGAACACGATCCCGGTGACCATCAAGGGCCACAAGTACCTCGTCGAGTTCGACGAGTACTCCCGCAACGCAGGCAGCTACACCGCCGACGACCCGGTCGGAGCCGCGCGCCTCATCAACATCGACAACGACCGCAAGCCCTCCGTCACGTCGACGATGCGCCTCGAGGTCAACCAGCCGGCCGCCCGCGCGAGCGACCAGCAGAACGACCCGGGAGCGCAGTACGGCGTACAGGGCTACGCCGCGCACTACTGCGGCGTGCCGCGCACCGTCGACCCGGGCATCGTCGCCTGCAGCTTCATCCTGTCGGGCCTGCGGGTCTTCGACATCTCGGACCCGCAGCACCCGCGCGAGACGGCGTACTTCAACAAGCCCGCCCCGAACACGCTGCCGCTCAAGAGCGGCTCGTACGCGATGTCGGCTCCGACCTTCGACATCAGGCACCACCAGGTCTGGTACGCCGACGGCGACTCAGGGTTCTACGCCGTGACGCTCACGAACGGCACGTGGCCCCGCGGTCTGTAGGTAGCGTGCGCCCATGTCCACCGGGCGGCTGGAAGCATTCAGCGACGGCGTCATCGCCATCCTCATCACGATCATGGTGCTGGAGCTCCACGTCCCGACGGAGACCACCTGGTCCGCGCTGGGTGACGAGGCGCCGAAGCTGCTCACCTACGTGCTGAGCTTCGCCTACCTCGGCATCTACTGGAACAACCACCACCACATGCTCCAGGCCACCGAGCACGTGACCGGTGGCGTCCTCTGGGCGAACCTGCACCTGCTGTTCTGGCTGTCCCTGGTGCCGTTCACGACCGGCTGGATGGGCGAGCACCAGTTCGCCACCGTCCCGGTCGCGGTCTACGGCATCACGCTGCTCGCGGCGGCTCTCGCGTACTACGTGCTGCAGACCCTGCTCGTCCGGGGACACGGACCCGACTCGCCCCTGCGGCGAGCGCTGGGTGCCGACTGGAAGGGCAAGCTCTCCCCGGTCCTCTACGTCGCCGGCATCAGCACGTCGTTCGCCGAACGCTGGGTCGGTCTCGCCTTCTACGTCGTCGTGGCGCTGATCTGGCTGGTGCCGGACCGTCGCCTCGAACACGTCCTGGTCACGCAGACGTCTGCCTGACGACAACCTGTCCGCGGGGTTGCTGCCACCCGCGCCGAGCGCTCCGAGTGCCACACTGGGTGCCACCCAGTTGGAGGCTCACTCGTGGCGCGTCGCTCTTCGCTCCTGCTCGCACTCACCCTCGCCGTCGGCGCCGGGTCCAGCGGTCTGCTGCTGGGCGGCCCGACCGCCTCGGCCGCGGGTTCCTCCGCGCAGATCCGCTTCGCGAGCCCGACCGTCGTCAACCACTTCGCGCCCGGCTTCGAGCCCGACGTCGCGATCGACGCCACCCACACCGCGACCCGCGGCCGGCTGTACACGTCGTGGCCGAACGGCTTCTCCACGACGATCTCCTACCTCGACCGCTCCGATGACGGCGGCGCGTCGTTCCACCCGACCGGAGCCTCGGCGGGCGGCAAGCCCGCGACCTGCATCGGTGGCGGCGACTCCGAGATGCAGCTGGACCGCAAGGACGGCCAGCTGCTGTTCGCCGACCTGCAGGGGCTGACCAACTTCTCGACGTCACAGACCAAGGACGGCGGCGACACCTTCACGACCAGCTGCACCGGCGTCACCGGCGCGGGCGTCGACCGGCAGTGGATCGCCCTCGACGACAACGGCGGCACGTCGTCGATCGGGCCTGGTGCGACCGACGGCCGCGGGTACCTCTTCTACGACAACATTCTCCAGAACACGTCACCGGGGAGCCTCGCGGGCAACCAGCCGGTCGTCAACGTCACCACCGACGGGGTCAACTACGGCGGCTGCATCGCGACGTCGTCGCTGTGCAAGTCCCCCGCTGCCGTGATCAGCGCCGAGGACGACATCGTCGGCAACGCCTTCGTCGACGGCAACCCGAGCAGCCGGCGCTACCACGCCGTCAGCGAGGTGCGTGGCGACTCGTCCTCCAAGAAGGTGCTCTTCTCGACCTGCCGCGGCGCGGCCGCAGGCACCGCGACGACCGCGGCCGCGACCGCGCAGCTGTGCGCCGACCCGACCGCGTTCGCACCCGGCGACACCGGTCTGGTCAACACGCACTGGAGCGACCACGTCGTCGCCACCGTGCCGACCGGCTACACCGTGAAGTCCTTCGTCGTCGGCGCCGTCGACACCGCCGGCAACGACTACGTCACGTGGGCCCAGTACCCGCTCAAGAGCAGCGGCGACTACGCCGGCCCCGGGCAGGTCATGATCTCGACGTCCACCAACGGCGGCAGCACGTGGACGACGCCACACCGGCTCAACCCGCCGTCCATGCCGGCCGTCATCTTCCCGTGGATCACCGCGGGCGACGCGGGACGCATCGACGTCGCCTGGTACGGCGCAGCTGCCAGCGCCGACCCGTTCGGCCCCGACGCGGCCAACCACGCGCTGTGGGACGTCTACCTGGCGCAGAGCGTGAACGCGCTCGCGAGCAAGCCGACGTACACCCTGACGAAGGTCACCGACCACCACGTGAAGTACAGCGGCATCTCCACCGGTGGCCTGGGAGGGTCGGCCGACCGCAGCCTCGGTGACTTCCTCGAGGTCCGGGTGGGGCTCAACGGCGAGGCGGTGCTCTCCTACGTCGACGACACCTCCGGCAACCGCAACAACGACATCTGCCAGGGCTGCGGCCAGACACCCGCCGAGGCCTCCGGTCCCACGATGAGCGTGCGGCAGATCTCAGGTCCGTCGCTGTTCAGGAGCAAGGGCGTCGTGGGCAACGGCGTGCCGGCCACCGGCTCGGTCAAGGACCCTGTCGGCAAGGGCTTCCCGGACGCCTACCTCGCCCTCGGCGGCATCGACACCGCCGGGTCCAAGGGCCTCGACATCAGCGGCGTCTCGATCACCCAGCCCGATGCCGGGCACCTGAAGGTCACCCTCAGCACCAACGACCCGGGCCTCATCGAGAACCTCGCCCAGAGCCCCACACAGGGCGGCCTCTATGCCAACTGGCGGGTCCGCTGGGCCGGTCGCTATGGCACGTCGGGCAAGGACGGGCAGATCTGGTACGTCGGCCTGCAGGTCGGCCAGGACGGGCAGCCCGAGTACTACGTCGGCAAGACCGCGTCGATCGACACGACCCGCACCAAGTACTACGCCTACCCGACCGGGACAGCCGTGCCCGGCAAGATCGCCGGCCGCTCGATCGTGTGGACCGTCCCGACCTCGGCGATCGGCAACCCGAAGAAGGGCGACGGGCTCTACAGCGTCACGGGCTTCACCTCGACGTCGGCCATCCCCGACGAGCCGATCGGCATCACCGAGCCGACCGGCACCGGGCAGTTCGGGTCCGAGGACACCCTCGACGCCAACCTCATCGACGCGTCGCCGTCGTTCAGCTACGTGCTCGGCAAGACAGCCTCGACGGGTGGTGCGACAGGCACGGGGGCCACCACTGGCGGCGGCACCGGGGCCGGCACGGGTGGTAGCACCAAGGGTCCGCTGGCGTCGACCGGCCTGTCCGTCGCCGTGCCGCTCATGGGTCTCGCGCTCCTCGGCGGGGTGCTGCTGCTCCGCCGCCGCCGCACGCCGTGACGAGGGTGCGCCCGCCGGCCCCGTGACCTCGCCGCGCGGGTGGCTCACGCCCAACGTGCGGACCCTGTCCGGTGTGAGTTTCCTGCAGGACGCGGCGAGCGAGCTGCTCTACCCGGTGCTCCCGATCTTCCTGACCGTCACCCTGGGCGCCCCCGCCGCCGTCGTCGGCGCCGTGGAGGGCGTCGCGGAGGGGTTCGCGGCCTTGAGCAAGCTGGTCCTCGGTCGGCTCGCCGACGGCCGGGCGAAGCGGCCGTTCATCGCCCTGGGCTACGGCCTGGCCGCCGTCGGGAAGGTCCTGATCGCGGTAGCCACGGCCTGGCCGGTCGTGCTCGCCGGGCGCGGCGTCGACCGGGTCGGCAAGGGCATCCGCGGCGCACCGCGCGATGCCCTTCTCATGGTCGATGTCCCGCGCGAGCAGCGCGGTCGGGTCTTCGGGTTCCATCGGACTGCAGACACCGCGGGTGCCGTCGTCGGCCCGGCGATCGGGCTGGCGCTCTACGAGCTGCTCGACCACCGGCTCAGACCGCTGCTGGTCATCGCCGTTGTCCCCGCCGTGCTCTCCGTCCTGCTCGTCGCCGCCGTCCACGAGGCGCCACCCGACCGGGCCTCCCGCCAGCGGGTGGAGGTCGCCGCACCAGCCGTGCTCGGGCCAGCCCTCCGGCGGCTGGTCGTCGTCCTCACCCTCTTCGGCCTCGTCAACTTCCCGGACGCCCTGCTGCTCCTTCGAGCCCACGACCTCGGCCTGTCGACGGCAGGCGTCATCGGCGCCTACATCCTGTACAACGCGGTGTACGCCGGGCTGTCGTATCCCGCGGGCGTCGTGTCCGACCGACTGCCACGGCACCGCGTCTTCGCCCTCGGGCTCGGGCTGTTCGCCGTCGGCTACCTCGGCCTCGGCCTTGCCGGGCAACCCTGGCTGGTCTTCGTCATCCTCCCGCTGTACGGCGGGTTCGCGGCCTGCACCGATGGCGTCGGGAAGGCGTGGGTGTCGAGCCTCGCGCCCGACGACCGGCAGGCGGGAGCGCAAGGCCTCTACCAGGCGCTCAGCGGCGGCGGCATCCTGCTCGCCGGCCTGTGGGCCGGCCTGGCCTGGGGTGGCGACGGGGTGCTCCCGCTGCTCGTCAGCGGCAGCGTCGCGGCGGCGCTGGCCCCCGCCCTGTGGCTGGCAGGTGGTTCGCTGGGTGGCATCCAACCCGAGGAGAGGTACGCCGTTCCATGATCCGCCATGTCGTGCTCATGAAGTTCGTCGACGCCGCCGATGCCCCGTCGGCGAAGGCGCGGCTCGAGGCGCTGCCCGCCGCGATCCCGCAGGTCCTCAGCCTGCAGGTCGGGCTCGACACGCTGCACACGGACGCGTCCTACGACCTGTGGCTCATCACGACGCACGACTCCGTCGAGGCGCTCGAGGAGTACCAGGTGCACCCGGTCCATCTGGAGTTCCGTACCTGGGTAGGACCGCGTCTCGCGGGGCGTGTGGTGGTCGACAGCGCGGAGTAGCCGGCTCAGGCGGCGAACGCCGCATCGATGGCGCGGGCCATCGCCTCGGCCGCGGCACCGAACGACGCCGTCCCGGTGTCGGTCCTGGCATCGAGCGCGTCGAGCTGCGCGAGCAGTGCCGTCCGGGTGGCCTTGCTCATCCAGGGGGCCTGCGCGAACTCGGCCGTGAGCTCCGTGCGCGTGCGCTGCAGGACGAGGGCGGCGCCGCCGGAGCCGGTGCCAGCGGAGTCGTGCAGCGCGATGACCCGCAGACCCGCGGTCGTCTGCTGCGCGTCGGAGCGGACGGTCGCTACGCGGTCCTGGATCGATGGCGCGCTGAGGCGACCGGCCAGACCGCCCACGACCAGGCCGAGAACGAGCGCGCCCGAGGCGGCGATCAGGAGCCGTCGACGACGACGGCCTTCGGGGATGTAGAGCGCCACGTCACTCCCTTCCGAGGATGAGGGTGCCCTCGTCGGGCACGGTGGTCAGGGTGGCGGCGTCGAGCTGGACGGCCCGGGCAGCAGACAGGTGCCAGGCGTCCGGCGGAGCGGTCATCGGACCGATCCGCCGGCTGCGGCGCTGGACCGCGCCGACGATGTCGGTCGTGACGACCTCGCCCGTGACGTCGAGGACCAGGTCGCCGTACCGGTCCCAGACGGCGACCTTGTCCGGGGCGGTGGCGAGCCAGAACGAGCCCTCCCGGACGGGCGGCGGGTAGCCGCGCTCGGCAGCCGGCTCCAGCAGGTCCGCGACGTCGACGTCCTCGCGGCCGGGGACCGCGCCGGTGGCGAGCGCGACGGCACCGGTGACCGTGACCCGGACGGCCCCGCGGTCGCTGAGCTGCTCGACGCGGACGTCGAGGTCGGCACCCGAGGCGCCGACCGAGACCGCCTCAGCCTCGACCTCGCCGATGAAGGCGGCGAGAGCGGCGTCGTCCCCGGCCTCGACGGCCCGCTCCCGCTCGGCCCTGACCAGCGAGAGGGCGTCACCGACCGCGCTGATGACCTCGGCGTGCGGGGGGATGACCAGCTCCAGGCGCATCGCCTCGGCGAGGACCCGCCCCAGTGCACCGGCACCGCCTCCGACGGCGACGAGCACCGGATGCTCGAGGCGCTGGCTCCTCATGACGTCGGCGACGAGGTCCCCGAGGGTCTGGGCGCAGGCCTGCAGCATCCTGCGCGCCACCGTCTCCGGCCCCAGTCGCAGCTGCGCGCCGACGATGCCGAAGGCCGCGAGCGCCGCCTCCCGCGAGCCCGCCGCATAGTCGCTCTCACCGACCAGACCGAGAGCGTTCGCGGCACAGGTCGTGGTGAGGGCGGCCCGCCGGCCGTCGCGCAGGTGCAGCTCGACGTGGTCGGCGGCGTCGCCGTCGCGCGGTGCCTCCAGCACGCAGGTGGCCCCGTCGAGCTCCGCCGGGTCGAGGAAGCAGGAGTAGGCGCAGCCGGCGATGTGCGCGCTGCGGGGGCCGACGCCGTAGAGGCGGCCGCGCCGGGCCCGCAGCATCGACCCG
>JAWWOJ010000144.1:0-2577 GCA_033851885.1 Frankiales bacterium
AGCTGCGGATGTACCGCGGCGTCTTGCCAGTCCAGAACCGGTTTCGTTCCTTCTCGTAGAACGCGGCGTTGGGCAGCGAGGCTGCGTGCTTCAGGGCAGCGAGCAGCGCGGGCGGTACCCCGATGCGGTTGACCGCCAGCATCGCCGACGCGTGCGCCCGTATCGATGCCGGCGGCGGTGGTGAGCCGGCTGAGCCAAGCGGGCGACGGTAGGTTCGCGTGTCGGGGCCGGTGGCTACGTCGCCGAGGCTTTCGGCCAGCGAGGTCGCGGCCTGTTGGCTGAGGCGGGTAACCGAGGACAGGTACGCCCACTGGTCTTTGTATGGCTCGAGGGTTGATGGGTCGACGAAGACGGTGGTCCCGCGCTGACGGCACTGCTTCTGCAGCGGCAGGGCGATCAGGTTCCCAAAGCCTTGTTTCGGCAGGAAGTCCTGGGACGGAAACAACCGGTCGTAGCTCACCAGGTCAAGTTCGGCGCGAACCGTCATAGCTTCGCGGACGAGGTAGGCGCCGATGCGTCGAGCCGAACTCGCAGCTACCCGATCGCTGAAAAAGATCCACACATGGCCGCCGTCTCCCGATCGGGACCGTTCCAGGGCGGCGGGGATGCCGGCAGCGCGGGCGGCGTCGAGGTAGGCCAGGGCGTCGAGGGTCCAGCCGGTGTTGTCGAAATCGCAGGCCAACAGGCGGCACGTGTCGTCCCGCAAAAGCGGATACAGGCCCATGTGGATCGTGCCGGCGAGGTGGTCTGCAACCACAGCGTCGGTCACAGGCAACAACTGCCGGTCTGGCTTTCGGGTATTCGCCCATCCACCCTCTATCGCCGGGCCCCAGCCAGACCTGCCCTTCCGAGTGTTGTCCCACGCCAGCGCGTGAACATCATCCCGGCCCCGGAACAAATCACGGAAGAGCGCGACCTTCTCTTCAGGGGAGGACCTTTGGGTCACGGTTGATCGCAACGACGGCGCTTGCCCGAGAAACAGGGTCGGTTCCCACGCGTCCACGGGTGCGGAACGACCGCCCCGCTCGAGGCCGACCAGGTCACGCAGCCGCCGGTTCTCCGCCTCAAGCTCGGCGACCCGCCGAGCAAGTTCGTCGGGCCGAAGTTCAGCCGAACCGCCGCTCATCCGATCAATCCGTCGTCAATCGCAGGTACCAACTGTGTCGATGGGCGAGCCAATGCGGGGATCGTCCCATCACGGCCATGCCGTGGCGGACCAAAGGTGTTGCCGTTCCAGCACCACCGCCTGCTCAGCTGGCCCTTTCGACGAGATGAACGCTCCCACCGGGGTCAACGTCCACACGAAGAAAGATTCCGAGGACTCGAGAGATCCGGCTGAGGGTGTCCAGCGTCGGAGTGTGCTCGCCTGCCTCGAGTCGGGCAACGCCCGACTGCGCCATGCCCAACAGACGACCAAGGGCGGCCTGGGAAAGGCCGCGGTCGGCTCGATACTCCACCACTCGCACTGCGAGTGCTCGGGCGAGCGCGGTCCGTTCCCACTCAGCTCGGAACTCGGGATCTTCGAGCTCACTTCGGAGCACCTCGGTTCCCTTCACGATCGATTCCCTCATTGTTTCGCCTTTTCGATCCCGTCGAGTCGCATAGCTGCCTGGCTCACCGCTCTCCTGAAACCCCGTGGGTCGACCTGTGCTTCTGGGCCGACAGCCAAAATGACGAACCCGGCGCCGACCTGCGCGTAGATCGCCCGGCACTGACAACGACCTGCCCTCGGCCGCAACTCACGCAGAGGTGGTGACCCCTGGACCGCGCTTTGGTGCGGGAACGGGAGCCGCTCGCCCAGCGCGATTAGCTTCTCTCGAGCGTGGGCCACGGCGACACGATCTCGGGTATCGAATCGCCTAAGTTCAGCGAGCATCGCGGTGAAAGTCGACGACGTAGGACAGGAGCCTCCCTTCAGCCGGGGCGACAATGACGACCACCTTACATCATCGATGGTATCGCGTGGTCCAGCGCCGGAGCATCCAGCGACGACAGGCTCGGTCTACCCCGATCAAGAATTACCATCTCCAACGAAGTCGAGCGTCTCGGCAAACCCCACCGGTCCTCGACAGTGTCCGAGGCTCGTCCGACGTGGGCCGCTTGCCGGTCGCGACACCGCCTCGGCCACCCGCGGCGGCTGCCCCTCTACCGGGTCCCGGCGGCGAAACGAGGGTTCTGACCTGCGGTGGTGACAGTCGCGGTGACACGCCATCAGGATCACAGCCTCGCTTGTTGTGTTTCGGAACGTTTCAGCAGACGACGTGTCCTAGCAGGTCCCGCTCCGCGGGACCTGCCAATGTGCTGTACCAACTCGTCCTCCACAACCGGCCCAGTCCGCCCGGCGCCCCATCTAGCCACGCGACGCCCGCCCAACCCTTCGGATTCACTCCAACAGTGCTCCCGATGGTTCCAACAACCGAAAGAGCAACCTCCCAACTGCACCTGTCAGCAGTCAACGCCCCCGCGTCGGTCATCACATCAGGCCGGTTGTCGTCGAGCCGCCGGACGGGCAGGAGCCCAATTCCGAGGAGGTCACGGTCTGCCGGAAGGTTCAACCGACGGGGCATGTGGTCCTTG
>JAWWOJ010000153.1:0-5149 GCA_033851885.1 Frankiales bacterium
TCGACTCGCCTTACCGCGAGATCACCCGGCCGATCCTCGACTACGTGCGACGGATCCGGATCGACTCGCCGCGTGACGTGGTCACCGTCTTCATCCCCGAGTACGTCGTCGGCCGGTGGTGGGAGCAGCTGCTGCACAACCAGAGCGCGCTGCGGCTCAAGGGCCGGCTGCTGTTCCAGCCGGGCGTCATGGTGACGTCGGTGCCCTACCAGCTGGAGTCGTCCGACCGGCGCCGCGACGACGGCGACGTGGGCCAGTTCCGCCGCATCACGTGATCCTCACCGTCGCCGGCGTCGGCGCGGGTGGGGTGTGCGTGGCGCGGGACCCCGACGGACGCGTCGTCTTCGTGCGCGGCGCCCTGCCGGGCGAGACCGTGCGGGTGTCCGTCGAGTCCTCAGGGTCCCGGTTTCTGCGGGCGTCGGTGGTCGAGGTGCTGGAGCCGTCGCCTGATCGGGTCGAGCCCCCTTGCCCGTACTTCGGCCGTTGCGGAGGCTGCGACTGGCAGCACGCGTCACGCGAGCTGCAGCTGTCGCTGAAGACGTCGCTCGTCCGTGAGCAGATGTCCCGGGTGGGGCGGTTCGCGTGGGACGGTGCGGTCCAGGCCGTGTCGCCGGAGTGGGGGTGGCGCACGCGGTCGCAGTGGGCGGAGGGCGTGGGTTTCCACGCCCATCGCTCGCACGACGTCGTACCGGTGGACGCCTGCCTCATCTCCCTGTCCCCCCTGCCACCGGGTCCCGCCGACGGGGTGGTCGAGGTGATGGCGCTGGGCGACTCCCGGGGAGCCCGGATAGCGGTCCTGGACCGCCGGTTCGAGGTCGCCGCGGGTGGCTTCTGGCAGGTGCACGTCGCTGCCCCGGAGCTGCTGGTCACCGCTGTGCTCGAGGCGCTCGGCCCGCAGCCGGGTGAGTCGTGCCTCGACCTCTACTCCGGCGTCGGGCTCTTCGCCGCCTTCCTCGGCGCGGCCGTGGGACCCACGGGGTCGGTGCTCGCGATCGAGGCCTCGACGCGCGCGTCCGCCGACGCCGCACGCAACACCGACGACCTGCCCTGGGTCCGGGTGCGGACCGCAGCCGTGGCCGCCTCCGTCCTCAAGCCGACCGACCTCGTGGTGCTCGACCCACCTCGCGCCGGTGCCGGCCTCGAGGTCACCGCAGCCCTCGCCCGTCAGCGACCGCGGGCACTGGCCTACGTCTCCTGCGACGCCGCGACGCTGGCCCGCGACCTCCGGGTGCTGCTCGACGCGGGCTGGACCCTCACCTCGCTGCGCGCTTGGGACCTCTACCCCCAGACCGAGCACGTCGAGCTGCTCGCCGTCCTCACCCCGGCAGGAGGACCTGGACGGCGGCCTGCTTCACGGTGATCTCGCAGGGGAGGGTGGCGATCGGGTCGCCGTCGGCGAAGACGCGGAACTGACGGTCGGCCTCGAGGTGCACGGCCGACGCGGTCCGCACCGAGAAGGCCGGCTCGTCGACATGGGTGCCCTTGAAGAGCTTGGGCAGCACCTTCAGGAACCTCAGCTTGGAGGTCTCCGAGGCGGAGACGACGTCGAGCAGCCCGTCACGTACGGACGCGGAGGGCGCGAGCTGCATGCCGCCGCCGTACCTGCCCGAGTTGGATACTGCGACGTTCCAGCCGCGGACCTCGAACGGTGACCCGTCGACCGTGCCGGTGAAGGTGGCCGGCTGCCAGTGAGCGACCGTCGCGACGGAGCACCAGAGGTAGATGAGGTTGCCGAGGGGGAGTCGGGACACCAGCGCGCGCTCCTGCACCTCGCTGTCGAAGCCGATCGAGGCGATGCCGATGAAGGCGGTCCCGTCGGCGTACCCGAGGTCGACCGGCTGAGCGGTGCCGGTCGTCAGGAGGGCGCAGGCCCCGGCGACGTCGAGCGGGATGCCGACGGCGCGACAGAAGTCGTTGCCGCGTCCGCCGGGTATCACCCCCATCACGCCACCCGCGATCGCCACCGCCCCGGCGACCCGGCCGACGATGCCGTCGCCACCCATCGCGACCACGACCCGGCCGTCGGCGACCGCCGCTGCGACCAGCTCGTCGGCGTGTGCCAGGGAGGAGGTGGGCGAGATGACGAGGTCCTGGCCGCTCAGGGCTGCACGCACGGTGGGCAGCAGCTTGGTGGCGCGGCCACCGCCCGCGGAGGGGTTGACGACCAGCTGGAGCCGCACCTGAACTCCTTAAGGGATCAGCTTTCCGGGGTTGAGGACCCCGGAAGGGTCTACCACCTGCTTCACGGCGCGCAGCACCTCCACCCCGAGGGAGCCGACCTCAGCCGACATCCACGGCGCGTGGTCGGTGCCGACCGCGTGATGGTGCGTGATCGTCGCGCCGGTCGCGACGAGGGCATCGGTGGCCGCCTGCTTGGCCGGCGGCCACTGACGGTCGGCGGAGGCGAGCACCGTGAAGTAGAGCGAGGCACCATGCGGGTAGAGGTGCGACACATGGCACATCACGACGCACTCCCCGAGCGCCTCGGTCAACGCCGTGCGCACTGCCGTCCAGACCGGCAGCAGCGACGACCAGGACGCTGAGGTCTCGAGGGTCTCCACGAGGAACCCGGCATCCATGAGGTCGTCGCGCAGGTAGGGCCCGTCGTAGCGCCCGTGCTCCCACTTCTCGCCGGCGCCGGGCAGGGGGATGCCGCGCATCCGGACGCGTCGGCGCCGCACGGAGGCGGATGACCCCTCCCAGCCCAGTACCAGCAGGCAGCGCCCGCGACCGAGCAGCCGCACGGCCCGCGGGGCGGACAGCCGCAGCGACGTGGCGGTCTCATCGACATCGGAGAGCCGAGCCACCTCCGGCACGACACCGCTCTGCTCGAGCTCGCGGAGCTGGCGGATGCCGTCCTCCCACGAGCGCACCAGCCACGCGTCGTACCGACGCACCGCGGGGAGCGGCTTGATCCGGACGGTGACTGAGGTGATCACCCCGAACGCGCCCTCGGAGCCGAGGAACAGCTGCAGCAGCGACGGTCCGGCGGCGGACGGCGGCCCGCCGAGCGACAGCGGGCCGGCGGGGGTCTCGACCGTCATCGCGACGACGAGGGCGTCGAAGCGGCCGTAGCCGGTGGAGGCCTGCCCGGCGGATCGGGTCGCGGCGAAGCCGCCGATCGTCGCGTGCTCGAACGACTGGGGGAAGTGCCCAAGCGTCCAGCCCCGGGCGTTGAGCAGCGCCTCGGCGGAGGGTCCGGTGAGCCCCGGCTCGAGCACGGCGGTCCGGTCCTCCTCCGACAGCGACACGAGCCGGTCCAGGCGGCAGAGGTCGAGGGCAACCACGGGGGAGCCGAGTGGCGCGACGCCGCCGACGACCGAGGTGCCACCGCCGAACGGCACGACGGTCACCCCGGCGCGCAGCACCGCGCCGACCTGGTCGGCAGTGGGGCGGACCACCGCGTCGGGTACGGGGAAGGCACCGCTGCGGAGGGACAGCAGGTCGAGGTAGGACCGGCCCGCGGCCCGCGACACCCGCGCGTCGTCGGAGAGGTCGACGTCGGCGCCGGTCGCCCGCAGCGCGGCCAGCTGGCCCACCTCCAGCCGGGTGGCGGGCAGGTCGGCGAGCGGTGCGGGAACCGATGGCGTGCCGCGTCCGACCCGCGAGGTGAGCCAGGAGACGGCACCGGAGGGGAGCCCCTTGCGGCGGGCGGGATCGCCCCAGCCCGCATGGACCATCGTGGTGGGCATGGTTACAGTGTGACAGATGACGTCAATCCGTAACACGCTGCTCGACGCCACGCAGGCGTCGATCCTCGACGTGGGGCTGCGGCGCACGACCCTGGCCGACGTCGCCCGCCGGGCCGGCGTCAGCCGGATGACGGTCTACCGGCAGTTTGACGACCTGCAGACGCTGGTGGCGGCGCTGCTCACCCGAGAGATCACCGCGCTGCTCGCGGAGGTCGACGCCGAGGTGGCCCCCCTCGCCACGACCCGGGAGCGGCTCGTGGCGGCCTGCGTGCGCACCGTCGAGCGACTGCGGGACCACTCCCTGTTCACCCGGCTGCTGGACCTCGACCCCGAGCTGCTCATGCCCTTCGTCTTCGACCGGTTCGGCTCGAGCCAGCGGGCCTCCCGTGACCTGATCGCCGCGCAGCTGCGCGACGGAGACGGCTCGGTCCGGGACCTGGACGTCGAGGCGGCGGCCACGACGATCCAGCTGATCTGCCAGTCGTTCGTGTTCTCGGCGCGGCTGGTCGACGAGGGCGCCATGAAGGAGCTCCGCCACGTACTCGAGTCCTATCTGGGCGTGGCGGCCCTCCGGTGAGCAGCCACCTCGACGCCGCCCGCCGGCAACGGGAGCTCGAGCAGTTGCCGTCGGAGCAGCTCGACGTGCTCGTCGTCGGGGGCGGCGTCACCGGGTGCGGCATCGCGCTCGACGCCGCCAGCCGCGGGCTGCAGGTCGCGCTCGTCGAGAAGGACGACCTCGCGTTCGGCACCAGCCGGTGGAGCAGCAAGCTGGTCCACGGTGGCCTGCGCTACCTGGCGAGCGGCGACGTCGCCATCGCGCTGGAGTCGGCGCGGGAACGCGGCGTGCTGATGCGCCGCACCGCCCCGCATCTGATCCGGCCGTTGCCGATGGCGATCCCGCTGAGCACCGACATCGACCGCAGGAGCCAGCTGCTCCTCGGTGCCGGCGCCCGGGCCGCCGATCTGCTCCGGGCCGTGAGTCGGACACCGCGCTCGGTGCTGCCGGGGCCGCGTCGGATCGGGATCGCGGAGACGCAACGGCTGCTGCCCGCGGTGCGGCGTGCGGGCCTGCGCGGTGCCTGGGTCAACTGGGACGGGCACCTCGAGGACGACGCCCGCCTGGTCGTCGCGATCGCTCGCACCGCGGCCGCCCACGGTGCCCGCATTCTCACCCGGGTCCGCTACGACGACGGCCATCTGACCGACCGGCTGACTGGCGAATCCCTTGGTTACCAGGCGAAGACGGTCGTCCTCGCGACAGGTGCCTGGACCGCTGGAGTGGCCCCGAGCAAGGGCGTGCACGTCGTCCTCGCCGCCAAGACCCTCGGCTACCCGATCGGGTCCATCACCGTGCCAGTGCCCCAGGAGCCCAATCGCTATGTGTTCGCCCTGCCTCACGCCGACGGCATCATCCACGTCGGCCTCACCGACGACCGCCTCGACGGTCCGCTCCCCGA